>QBUV01000219.1 GCA_013572355.1 Candidatus Methanogaster sp. | reverse complement strand
GCTGTATTTTTCAGCAACAGATTTGCTTTGGTATCGATTGACGAACAGTACCAAATGGTGTTTCTTTGTAACGATTTTACGAGACATATACTGGACGCCTGTGAAAAAAGGACGTTCCCACCCTCTCCGCGGGGGCGGAAGAGTTCGCGCAAACGCCCCCCATCATGGCGCGGGCACAAGAGATGGTGTGCTGATCGCTGCTCTGGTGTTGTTGTGTCAGATATGTTGGGCGGGCGCGCTCAACGCTTGGATGGGGGCGTGCGTTATCGTTGCTGAGACTGATGGCAGGGCAACGGCTGGACGCGTGTGATCCGGTAGGTGGTGGTTTGGGGCATTTGTAGCGATTTGCTATAATATTCAGAGTTTCAATGATAAACCGATAGGTTTATATAGGATGATGCTGTTGATTTTTTGCCGGGATGGCTACGGTGCGATCCGCCCCCACCCCCGCCTCCCAAGAGCGCGAATAGAGAGCAGAAGAATGAAACGACTGCAACACGCACGGCTCCCAACGCCTGAAGAGAGCAAGAAATCGATCCGGGACTGCAAGGACCTCGTTGGTCGACGCCCCATCGATTATCCCGCGATGCTTGCAGACGCCACAGGCAGCGTCCAGCACATCGATGCCACATACACCGTCGGGGGTGTATCGATGTGAATGCCTCCACCGCGCTGCTGATCCTTGCTCTCTTCGTTTCACTGCCGATCTTCGCTCTGTTCGCTGCATCGTCCAATGTCACACAACAGCCTGAGCCGATCGCGGTCTTGATGTCTGACATAATCACAGAGGGTGTAGCTAACAAGTCTGACTATACGATCTTCACCAAACGACCTGAGGACGTGTACGTATGCACACATATAGCGTGCAGGCAGGCAGAGTGGATCGCAGACAACTATGGATACGGAACAGGGGTTGTCATGCTGTGGTCGAACGTCAACGACAGTCACGCCCGCACATGGGTGGAGATCGGCAACGAGACTTACGTTATCGAATCCATCGACGACCGATACTGGGCGGAAGACGAGCACGAACGCATCTTCTCGGATCAGTTCGAGATAGAATTTGTGACGACCGCACAGGGGTGGGTACACGCTATCGAAAGCAGCGAAGCGTTCTGCACTCAACCAGGAGGTGAGGACGGATGAAACTATTGGACATGTTTCTGATCGATCTGATTATCTTGGGGCTACCTATAATTTTATTCGTTGTATTGTTTTTATGACTCACCGCACCGAAGAAAGGGGCGATTGAACGATCCGGAACCGCCTGACAAAGTCAGATATCCCGAATCTCATCATCGAACTCGAGAGATGCAGGCGGCTGCTGAGGCACTGGACTTCGAGCGTGCGATCAAGCTAAGG
>QBUV01000102.1 GCA_013572355.1 Candidatus Methanogaster sp. | reverse complement strand
TGAAAGGAAGGGTTAAATTTAACATCCTTAGTGTTAGTGACTATTTATCAGGATGATTTGGTACATATTTGAGAAATCCAACCAACAACACACGTATGCCTTTGATTTCAGCCCGTGATATGAGTCCATCTGAACGGGGCTATTACAATGAACAAACAAAAGCGCGTTGAACCAATTCCGGAAGAATTTGATAGTTACGAAGTGGCAGCCCGAGTTCTGGGACACCCATGATACGACAGACTACCCGGATGCTTTCCAGACTGTAGACGTGGAGACTACATTCAGAAGTCGTTACTACGAAATTGAGATTGAAGCGGATTTGGCTGAAGTGCTCCAGGCGCATGCCCGGCAGAAAGGCGTTACGGTCAGCAATCTGGCAAAGCGACCTTCTCCGCCAACAGCTTGCGACCGCGTAATCACAACGCACAGGACTCTACCTAACGCGGTGTGTGCGGCTTGAAATAGGGTCGGATGCAATCAGAGAAATTGCTGGTGGCGGCATGAATGAAGCGCCGTTCGCATTCTTGAAACTCTTCCGGCTAAGCATGAGCTTCGGATACCCGAAACCGGACAGACTGACACCTTAGCGATCCGCTCATATACCCCAGAACGGATTTTTCTTCCGTTTGATCTCCAGAAATTCCGAAAACGTCTCGGCCTCATCAGGAGACAGTATATTAGACAGTTCCTGCTCGACCATCTGTGCATGTTGTTCAGGAATGTCCACAAAGAGCATGTCACCTTCCTTGATCTGCCGCCCGACCGTGGGACCTTCGATTGCTACAGCAACCTCGTCGCGGTACCTCGCTTCCCGCTGAGCCTCTCCATTCTCCTGAATCCCTTTTATAGTCCCGACCTGTGTACCATCGGCACGCATGACCCCAACCCCGGTCCTGATCACTCCGCCAATGACCCGCACACCGACAACCGCGGGATTGTTCTGCCTGAAGACGCACCCATCCATAAGCAGGAACTGCCCGGGTCTGATCACCGCTTCCGAAAGCTTCTTCTCGACAAGCTCCTTCTCGGTTGATATCCAGTCCTGATAATCCTCGAGCAACCGGTATATAACCTCGCTTTGGAACAGCCTCGTGCCCGATTTCTTAAGCTCGTCTATGGCATCGGGCAGCGCATCTACACGAAATCCGATAATCGTCCTGTTCATGGGATCTTTGCTCGTCTCTGCCCCGATCACGTCTCTTCTTGAGATATCGCCGATCTTGGCAACCCTGATCGGGATGCCGGCATTCGTTAATTCATAAGTCACTGCTTCGAGCGATCCTATGGTATCGGCGCATACAACAACACCATCCGAATCGGTCTTTATCTGTGCTGCATCAAGCTCGCTCTCTATCTCGCTAACGATCTTATCGACATCGCCAGACACAACCCGAATCGTCGATCCCGCGATGGCATGTTCCAGATTCGGTGCTGCGATCTTGATGCCGGCCGCGGCTGTCAGATGCTTCACGTGGTCGAACGCCTCGTTTGACCAGATCTCGGTCATCGGCTTTGGTTTGAGGAGCGCACGAACCTTTGTCGTGATAACCGGCTGCCCGCCGACCACGATCGTATCGCCGACCGAAAGCTCGCCATCATAGAGGATCGCATCGACGGTCGTCCCGAAACCGCGGGTCTCATCGACCTCGAGAACCGTGCACACTCCCGCTTCGGTTGTGCTGACCTGCAGATCCTCTTCAAGAAAACGCTGCGCAAGACCTAACATAACCATCAGCAGATCAGGGACGCCCTCTCCGGTCTTTGCACATATCGGAATCACGCTGATGGTCGTCTTGAAATCAGATATGCGGTCGTACCTATCTGCGCTGAACCCGTATTCGTAGAGTTTTCCGATCAGTTCGTACAGTTTGCGGTCGAGTTCCCGCTGCACATGCTCCACCTGCTTCTTGTACCCTTGGATAAACGGCATGCCCTCGTGGGTCTGCCAGCCATGTATGCGGTCGATCTTGTTCGCTACGACCACGAAAGGGGTCTTGAATCGCTTCAGTATGTTTAGGGATTCGATGGTCTGCGGCCGGAATCCTTCGCCGATATCGACGATCAGGACTGCAAGATCCGCAAGCGCGCCACCGCGGCTCCGAAGCGTCGTGAACGCATGGTGCCCGGGAGTGTCGATAAAAAGCAATCCCGGAACGATGAACTTTCCTGAAAAGATCGGCCCACACGCGCTTGCTATCGCCTCGATCGGCACCTCGGTCGCGCCGATGTGCTGGGTGATCGCACCGGATTCCATATCTACGATCGTGCTGCCTCTGATTCTATCGAGCAGCGTGGTCTTCCCGTGATCCACATGCCCGAGCACGCACACGATTGGGGTTCTAAGTGTCATGATTGCAGGATGTTTATTATCCATTCTTCTGGATGTTCATAAACCTTGTTCATCTGCGGGCATTCGGCGAGCCGTCACGGGATAATGGGCATCCGGATTGGGGGGTTGTTCTTTCTGGGCAGCGCCAGGATCCCAACAACTCTATTCAGATTTCGAGTAACACCGCGGGTAGTTACAAGTCTTCAGAGATCGCCGTGCTAAAAAAGATGTGTTGCAGACGCTTTAAAGACGATGCATACACGAGTGCCGGGTGCAAGTTCCATGTCCTCATACGACCGCTTTGTCAGCGCAACCACAAAGGGAACGCCCACATCGACTACAGCCCTGATAATCCCTCCCATATCCTTAACCTCTGTAATCTCTCCGGAAAACGAGTTTCTCGCACTTGTTTCGATCTCTCTTTTCGAGATCAGTATGTCCTCAGGTCTGATCGAGACTGAGACGTCTCCGGATGCAACTGTGCTGGAGACCACCGAGATCCCATCGATGCGAACCTCTGAGATGTCGTCATGAACGACCGAGCTTCCGCGGAATAAATTCTCAACGCCCACGAAGTCTGCGATGAATTTGGAATTGGGTCTTCTAAAGACCTCATCAGGCGTACCCACCTGGATGATCCGCCCGCCGCACATCACAGCGATCCGGTCACCGAGAGCGAACGCCTCTCCGAAGCTGTGCGTTACATGGATCGTTGTGGTTCCTGTGAGTTTGTGTATCCGCGCCAGTTCCGCGCTGAGCCGCTCGGTCGTGCGAGAATCCAGTGCGGAGAGCGGCTCATCTAACAGCAGCACCGCAGGCTCCGTCACAACCGCTCGAGCGATTGCGATTCTCTGCTTCTCGCCTCCGCTAAGCGTACCCGGATACCTGCGGAGTAGATGCGAGACTCCAAGAAGATCCGCAATTTCATCCACCTTTGCTTTGATCTCACTTCTGCCAACTTTTTTCTGGCGCAGCCCGAACCCGATGTTTCCTGCCACAGTCAGGTGCGGAAAGAGCATATAATCCTGGTAGACCATGCTGATCTGCCGGTCCTTCGGCAGAACGTTCGTTACATCAGCTCCGTTTAGAAACACTCTGCCGCTATCCGGGCGGTAGATGCCTGCAATCGTCTCGATGAGGATCGTCTTCCCTGCACCGGTCGGGCCGAGTATGATGAAATACTCTCCTTCATCGATCTGCAGGGTCGCGTCATCCAGCTTGAATTCGCCAAGATCCTTGGATACATGCTCAATTCGTATCATTTGTATGACCTATTCCATTTTTATGGGGGCTGTGTATATTATCAATCTCCGACCCGAAGGGCATTTCTTACTCGCAAACTTTTCACAAAAGTTTGATCAAAAACCGGTCTCCGACCCGAAGGGCAGTTTTTACTCGATTTTTTGTGAAAAAATCGTGTGGGAAAATCGTGTGGGAAAATCGATCGGATCATGCTATTCGCACGGTCTCGAGATTTCTCGGCACCTGTGTTTTGATGTGGTGTTTGTTATAAATAACACTTGCAAGACTCAGGCAGTTCCTCTCATCACCATGCTCGGTCATCACAAGTTCCGGTTTCGGACGCATGTTCTTGATGTATTTTACCAGTTGGTTCCTGTCCGAATGCCCTGAAAACCCATCGATCGTGCAGACCTCGAGTTTGATCTTGAGCAACTCGGAAACTCCCCTCCTTGTTATCGGTATCTCGGTCCTCCCCTTCTGGATGCGCTGTCCCGCTGTTCCCTCTGCCTGATAGCCGACAAATATAAGAGTGCTCTTCTCATCGGGTGCAAATGCCTTGAGATATTCCATGATCGGACCGCCGTTCATCATTCCCGAGGTCGAGATGATAATCGCGGGATCGATATTGCTCAAAAGATCTTCGCGCATCTTCTGCGAATCCACCCTTACGAAACAATCCGCAAGGAACGGATTCATCCCTTTGTGGAAGATCTGATTCCGCAGATCGCTGTTCAGATACTCGGGGTGTGTGGTGTGGATCGCTGTTGCCTCCCAGATCATGCCATCCAAATATATCGGAACCTGCTCGATCTTCTTCTTCCGCATCGCCTCTTCGAGAACCAGCATCACATCCTGACTCCGCCCGACCGCAAAAGCAGGGATCAGCACCTTGCCCCCGCGCTCGACAGTCCTCTTCACGATCTCTGATAGGTTCTTCTCTGCAACATTCCGCGGAGGCTGGAAATCGTTCGGACCGCCATAAGTCGCTTCCATGACCACGGTTTCCGCCCTCGGGAAATTATTGATAGCGCTGTCGAACAATCTCGTCTTTTCATACTTGAAGTCGCCAGTGAATACCACGTTGTGCAATCCATCGCCGACGTGGAAGTGAGCGACCGCCGACCCGAGGATGTGTCCTGCATTGTGGAGTGTCAGTTTCATGTCAGGCGCGATATCGGTAACGCTCCCATAATCAAGAACGATTGTATGTTTTAGCGCTTCCCTGACCATCTCCGAGCTATACGGGATCCGCCTTCCTTCCTTGTTCGCGACATCGATGTAATCGATCTGCAGAAGCGCCATCAGATCGCGGGAGGGGGGTGTGGCATACACAGGACCACGGTACCCGTACTTAAATAAGAGCGGCACAAGCCCGCAGTGGTCGAGATGCGCATGTGTCACCACCACGCCATCGAGATGGGTGATAGGGGAGACTTCAGGGATGTACAGGTATGGTGTGCCGCCGTTGTCATCGGCGCCCACATTGATACCGCAATCAATCAATACTCTCGTTTCCGGAGTCGATAGCAAGAAGCAACTCCGTCCAACCTCCCTACAACCCCCAAGCGCGGTTATGCGTACCCAGTTATCAGGAGATGTGATGCTGCGGTGGATCTTCTCTCCGAGTTCCCGCAGGATCTGTTTGCGCTCGTCAAGACTCTCACGCAACACATGCCTGACGTTCTTTATCGTCGACGACTCGATTGGGGGGGTGCGCACGACCTTTGGCGTCCAGCCGATGTGTCTCGTAATCTCACGAAGCATCGATCCGTGCTGTCCGATAACGAGCCCCGGCTTCTCTGCCTCGATCGTAACCTCTCCGGTATCGCTATCAAAGCAGTAGTCTGTGATGCCTGAATCTGCCGGCACTATCTTCTCGATTGCAGCGGTTGCATCAGCAGGATCGTACAGCACGCTTTTGTCAGGGCGTATCACGATCCGCTTTCGCACATCCTTCGCAATCGACCGCACGATCTCGCCGTTGTCTGCCAGTTTCCGCGGCTCTTTCGTGTATATCACCAGTTCGGGACCCTCAAACTCCACGTCCGAGATCGTCACCCCCATCGGAAGATTCTTCCGTATCCGCTGCCTTAATTCAGACAGCGTCTCCTCTATACCCATTAATTCCCCAGTTCGCCGATTTTCTTCTTGATATCGTCCCCATGCATCTGGATATACTGGTCTTTTGTGATAACTATCACATCGATCCCGTCCCCGGATGCCGAGTCCCGCTTCATAACGTTGTGTAGTGCACGCACCGCGAGATCGGCGCCCTCGTCGGTGGTAATGTCTTCCCTGTATCGATCCTCAAGTATGCCGTAAGCAATCGGCGATCCCGATCCGGTGGATACCGCTTTTCGCTCCTCAAGCCTCCCCCCGAGCGCGTCCAGTGAGTAGATGCATGGACCGGTCTTGTCCACGCCTCCGAGCAGGAGCTGAACATAAAACGGCATCATCCGCTGTGCTCCGAGCACGGTTGAGAGTAGGTTTGCCATCGCCTTGACCGTCATCGGCTCGTGCGTCCGCATCCTGTGCAGACTCGATTCCACCGAGATTACGCGTACAAGCCGCTGGGCATCACCGACAGCGCCTGCCGTGGTCATGCCAACTGTATCATCGATCTTGTATATCTTCTGCGCATCCTTGCTTGCGATGAGATATCCCATCGTTGCTCTCTGCTCACTTGCGAGAACAACGCCGTCCTTGCAAACTAATCCAATCGTGGTCGTACCTTTTAGTATATTATCGTCCATCAGAAGCACCTCATAAACGAAAAAACGAGTTTCTCATTGAATTGCTCAATTAATAGTGTGATACGTCCGGTATATAAGGTTTTCCATGAAGCGGGGCTGCAACTTGCCCGGGTGCCGCATCGAATATCCGGTTAGTGCGGCAGTGCTAATCAAAGACGATCTGCACCGGTTCGATTAAGTTCACCGCGTCAAAAAGTTCTGCCTTCCGGTCTTCGAGTTCAATGCTTCGCATCTTAAGTTCTTCCTCCAGATTGACAAGGTCTTCGTCGATCTGGGCGAGCTCCCCCCTCCTCTCGGCAAGCTGCCTCTCAAGCGCGGTTTTTGTTTTCGATATGGTCAGGTCAGATATCTGGTGCTCGATCTCACGAGTCTCGGACTTAAGGACGTCGTATCGCTCCTTTTTCGGCGCGAAGGAGTCCATTATCAGATCGATCTGGTCAACAATCTTATCGCGTTTCTTATCCTTGAGTCCAAGCGCTCCGCTCTCGACTATCGGCAGCATCTCTATCAGGAAATCGTTGACATCAGTTACGTCCGCCGAAATCGGGTTTTCGAGGCACACATCCAGGAGTTTCTTCTGTTTCTTTGAAAGCGTGTACCTTCCACTCTCGCTCTGTTTTTTCATCCGGTTTAGTGCCTTGTTAAGTGGAATAAACAGTTCTGTAACATTACTTTCGATGTTATTCGCTTCCAGCTCTCTTTCTTTCAACCGGTCTTCAAGTTCAACAAAAGAACCCCATTCCTTGCTTTGTGACAGTTGCTCCAGTTTGGCGGTGCAATCGATTATCTCACGCTTTATTTCATCTATTTTAGAACCGTTCTTCTGTATCTTTGAGTTACCGGAAACTACATCTCTTTTTATATCATCTATTCGCTGTATAGCCCCCGTTATCTCATCAAAACCCTTTATTTTTGCGCTTCCCCGGTCAAGCAAATCTCTGAGTTTTGCTAACGATTTTTTTATACTTCTGAGGTCAATGAATACCGCGCCAACCTCCTTTGGAAACAGGTATTTGGCACGGTGGTGGCTCTTTGCAGACTTCTCAATTGTGGCGTCAAGAGCGGTATCGATAGACCTGCAAAATTCCATGATATCAGGATAATCCATCTCCGGGGTGCTGATTCTATCGATCATCACATTGATCTGCTTGATCATACTATCGCGGGCTGCAAACCCCACTCTGAGTACGCGGGACGGTAACTCTGGCGGTTCTGCGGCTTTCAGGCTCTCGATATTTCGAATCAGTTCTTTTTTTGTCGCCTCGATCTCCGCGAATATCTGTGCGGCGGATTCGAAGAACCCTCCGAGTTCTGCGCTTGTCCTGTCAGAAACCCAGTCTCCAAGATCCCGGAACGCGACCGTATCGGCCGTACGAGGTTTCTGCTGGTTCTGCTTCCCGAGGATTTTATTTAGCCATTTCACTTTATTCCCGCCTGTCCTGTGGTTTCGAATGGTATCGGTTATGTCGCCTCTATGTTATAGATACTACGAGGAGTTTGCCAGCCCTGCCGCCCCAATACATCTGGCAGAAATTTAATGTATCACCACCGCAATAACAAAACGCATGGAAATGAGAAGCGACCGTATCAAAAAAGGGCTTGCGCGGGCACCCCATCGCGCACTGCTCAGGGCAACAGGCGTTACAGACTTTGAGATGGATAAGCCGTTTATAGCAGTGGTGAATTCCTGGAACGAGATCATCCCGGGCCATATTCATCTCGATAAGATCAGCGAAGCAGTGAAAGCCGGCATACGGATGGCTGGAGGCGTGCCGTTCGAATTCAGCACCATCGGGATCTGCGACGGTATAGCAATGAACCACGAGGGCATGAGATACCCGATGCCGTCGAGAGAACTGATCGCAGACTCGATCGAGATCATGGTGCGTGCGCATGCGTTTGATGGGATGGTGCTGATACCGTCCTGCGACAAGATTGTGCCAGGGCACCTGATGGCAGCGGGACGCCTCGACCTGCCGGCGATCGCAGTTACAGGAGGACCGATGCTTCCCGGTTTTGTTGGCGACCGGGAGGAAGACCTGATCTCTGTATTCGAGGCGGTCGGCGAGTCACGAGACGACATCCGCAACCTCGAGGGCGTAGCATGCCCGGGCGCGGGATCGTGTTCAGGGCTCTTTACAGCAAACACGATGGCGTGCATGACCGAAGCGCTCGGCTTGAGTCTTCCCGGCTGCGCAACCGCTCACGCGATCGATGCAAAGAAGATTCACATCGCAAAGGACTCGGGAAGGCAGATCCTCGAACTGGTACAGCACAACATCACAGCACGCCAGATCGTCACGGAAAAGTCATTTGACAACGCGGTCACCGTCGATATGGCGATCGGAGGCAGCACAAATACGGTACTTCACCTGCCCGCGATCGCGCACGATTTTGGCACCACACTCCCACTCTCGCGGTTCGACGAACTGAGCCGGACTACCCCCCACCTCATCAATCTGCGCCCGGGCGGAGAGCATTTCATGATCGATTTCGACAGGGCAGGTGGCGTCTATGCGATCA
Organism: Candidatus Methanogaster sp.; assembly: GCA_013572355.1. GTDB lineage: Archaea > Halobacteriota > Methanosarcinia > Methanosarcinales > Methanogasteraceae > Methanogaster_A. The sequence goes on along the minus strand of QBUV01000102.1, from coordinate 16,910 downwards.
TTGAGCGGCTCCAGCAGAGTTCAGGAATCGATCTCGGTGCGCTCACTGTGACCACCGGCACGATCGGCGAGAACCTGAAGGGCATGGTGATCGTAAATCCCGAGACGAACAAAATGGTCATCGCAACCGTGGACGCGCCCAAGCACCCGGAAGGCGGGATTGCAGTCCTTTACGGGACGCTTGCGCCACAGGGATCTGTTGTTAAGCAGACCGCAGTCGATCCAAAGATACTCAGGCACACAGGACCTGCAAAGGTCTTTGAGAGCGAAGAGGATGCGATGGAAGCGATCATGGATAAAAAGATTGTGTCAGGAGACGTGGTCGTTATCAGGTACGAGGGTCCGAAGGGCGGCCCGGGGATGCGTGAGATGCTCTCCCCGACATCCGCGATCGCAGGCATGGGGCTTATCGATTCGGTTGCTTTGATAACGGATGGCAGGTTCTCTGGCGGGACACGCGGACCCTGTATCGGGCACGTATCGCCAGAGGCAGCAGTCGGTGGGACGATCGCCTTTGTAGAGGATGGCGATACGATCGAGATCGATATCCCGAACCGGAGACTGGATCTCATGGTCGATCAGGACGAACTTGACAAGCGGAAAAAGGCGTGGAAACCGCCTGAGTCAAAATTGAGCGGCGTGCTGGAACGGTACCAGCGGATGGTCGGAGACGCAAGCGAGGGAAGCGTGATCAGTTAGTCTGTTTGAGCCAAGTACCGCTGCGTGGAAAAATCAGAGATATGGCGGAGGGGCTGAGCACGAATATTCGCTGGCTTTTGCAGCCCCTCCGAATCGAATTTGCAGAATACGGTGTTTCCGAAAAGACTGTAATTGACCACTCCTCAAAACCAGAACAGAGAACTGACGCTAACCAGAACCGCCTACAAGATACCGGAAGCCAGAACGATCATCGGCACGTCTGCCTCCGCCCTTACCCGCTACCGACCGTCTCTATCTTGTACGTGACATCAAGCCCCTTCAGCGTCAACTGGACTCGATCCCCGATCTGCAGAATATCATCAATGCTTGCATTTGCGCCCCAGTCATAGACATAGTCCTGTGCGCCCTGCATCGCTCGGAATCCCATAGCGGTTAGCCGCTTGTTCACTTCGGAGGGCTTGCCGCCCTCGCTGTTAAACCATACAACGAGATAACTTTTCATTATGCGTCACCTTCTATTGACCACATCACCCGGACTGGTTATTATGTTTTTGGTTGTTCCGGCGGAAGTCCGATCGCATTGATGTGATCGATCAACTCGCTGAATGCAGAGATCTCGAACTGTATAACCTCTTCTTTCGTCATGCTGATGCTCATCTCGCCGTCAACGGTCAGCCGATCCGGACCCCGGCGTATAAGCCGGTCCACGCCATCGCGGGAGAGCACCTCCTTAAGTTCGGTATCGTGCACGAACGCCCTGCCCGGTATGAAGACCGTCTCCTTGACCGTGCTCAGGTCAAGTGCCTTTATGTCATCGATCGTTATCAGGCAGCCGATGTCCTTGTTGACATCGACCACGTTCACATAATTATTCTTAAACTGCAAGACTTTCGTAAGGCGCGGCTTTGCGACGCTGCTCGTTATCACGGTCGCCTCTTTTGTGATCACTGGTAGCTGTGAGAGTGCATTCGTATCGTTCCGAATCGCAAACGGCGACCCGATAAGCGGATCCTCAAGCGGTGTTCCCGAGACCCTGAACGAGTGGTCGTCTGCTGCCTTGCGCACGATCGATAAGAACTCCTCGACGGTGTGCGTCGGAACATTCATGATCGGCGCATTTCCAAGAATCAATCCCTGATGCGTGGCGTTTGCAAACCTCATCAGGAGAACACCGGTAACACCCATCTCCTCGAGATCGGAGAGCGTCTTTTCAAGTTCCTCCCCGTCATTTACCCCGGAAATGAGAACGATCGCTGCATAGACTGTGCAGCACTCGGCAAACCGGCGCAGTACGGAAAGCGATGCTTCGGGGGTCTTATCCCCCATGTATTTCTTCCGAAGCGCAGGATCTGTCGAGAAAACCGTGAATGACACCTCATCGACACCCCGATCTATGAAATAATCCGCGTCGTCTGGCTGATCGAATCCTTTTCCGCTCGTGTACCCGAGATTGATCGGAACGTCGTAAAAGGACAGCGCATCGACCAGTTCATGGAGGTCAGGGTAGCAACTGAGATCGCCACCGCCGCTGATCGTGATTCTATCGACCTCCTGATCCGCAAACTGCATCGACCGGTTCACTTCGCTTATAACGAGTCGGAATGGCTTAAACCCAGCATAAGCTTCCCTCACAGCATTTGTGCAGTATTCGCATCCTTTCTGGAATGGGAAGCAGTTCTTACAGCCGAACGGTTCGATCTCTCCGACTCCCTTGAAATAGCAGTACCTGCAGAAGCCCATGCAGTCTTGCCCGGGTCTTCCTCCGATGTCAGCGAGTATCTCCATCATTTAATCACATTCGTTGCCTGTATGTTACCTTGCCACTATGCGGACAAAGTACTTAATGATCGTGATCGCTATTCCGCGGCCATACCGGACTTTCCGACTGCTCAACTGCTCAACTGCTCAACGACTCGTCCGGACTGCGAGCACGCCTGGTGAAGCGATCGGGGCGGGTCCGAGGTGGGCGTGCATGAAAGCGCGGCAAACTTCACCCTCGCCGGCATCAGCAGTTTAAAACTGGGAAGCAATACATTTAAAGCCAGAACGTAGATTCATAACAGACCATGTTCGAGCAGGAATATCAACTTTCATACTTCATAGAGGGTGGATTCGTACGTAAGCAGTGCCCAAAATGCGGCGGCTATTTCTGGACGCGAGACGAGGAAAAGGAAACTTGCGGCGATGCACCATGCGATGAGTACACATTTATAGGCAGCCCGGCATTCTCAAAGGAATACGATCTTGCAGGGATGCGTGAGGCGTTTCTTTCATTTTTTGAGGCGAATGGCCATACACGAATCGACAGGTATCCGGTGATCGCACGGTGGCGTGATGACATATATCTAACCATCGCATCAATCGCTGATTTCCAGCCGTTTGTCACGTCAGGGATCGTGCCTCCGCCAGCAAACCCGCTCTGCATCTCCCAGCCGTGCATACGGCTCGATGATCTGGATTCGGTTGGCAGGAGCGGAAGGCATCTCACGAATTTTGAGATGATGGCGCATCACGCCTTCAATGACCCTGATAAGGAGATATACTGGAAAGACGAGACTGTGGAGTACTGCGACCGCCTGCTATCCGATCTCGGGATCGCCAGGGACGTCACATACAAAGAAGAGCCGTGGGCTGGCGGCGGGAACGCAGGTCCCTGCCTCGAGGTGCTCGTCGGCGGTCTCGAAATCGCAACCCTCGTATTCATGGATATGTGCGAGAGCGGCGACGGCGAGATCGATATCAAGGGAAAGCAGTACTCTAAAATGGATAATTACATCGTTGACACCGGATACGGACTTGAACGGTTAGTGTGGGCATCGAAAGGGTCTCCAACGATATATGATGCGATATTTCCGGAAACCGTGAACAAAGTGATGGAACATGCCGGGATCGAGCACTCGTTGCAGGATCCCGAGTATGCGAAGGTGCTTGCGCAGAATGCGCGGCTATCAGGGTTATTTGATCTCGATCTGACCACTGATCTCGAGAATCTTCGGAAAACTGTAGCAAAAACGATCGGGATCGACGTAGAACGGCTGAAAGCGATCATAGAGCCGGTTGAGAAGGTGTATGCCATCGTGGATCACTCAAGGTGCCTTGCATTCATGCTCGGCGACGGGATCGTCCCGTCGAATGCGAAGGCAGGCTATCTCGCGAGACTGGTCATCAGAAGGATGCTTCGGCAGATGGACGCACTTAAACTCGACGTCCCGATCGCGGACCTGGTTGAGATGCAGTTATCATCGATTGGTGATCCCGCGTACCTGCGCCGGCTGGATACAGCGAGAGAGATCCTTGATCTTGAAGAGGAGAAATACCGCCAGGTTATCTCGAAGGGCAGGCGGCTTCTTTCGCGTTCGGTCAAGAAGTTTGAGGATACAGGAACGATCCCAACATCGCAGCTCATTGAGTGGTATGACACGTACGGCATCCCGCCAGAGGTCACGAAGGAAGTGGCGGACAGCGAGAAGATCGGCATCGATCTTCCTGATAACTTCTATTCGATGGTCGCAAGCACTCATGCCGCCGCACCGACACAGGTCGCAGAAACGCCTTATGCAGAGTATGCAGACCGGCTGAAATTCCTTCCGAAAACGTTACACTTATTCTACGATGAACCGTCCGGCATAACATTCGAGGCGGTGGTGCTCGATGTCTTCGATAACCATGTCGTCCTTGACCAGACGTTATTTTATCCTGAAGGCGGCGGACAGCCAGCAGATCATGGAACGATCGCAGCGCCAGACATTGTTCTGCGCGTGGTCGATGTACAGTCTGCAAACGGAATAATCCTGCATGAGGTTGACGAACCGCAGGAAGATCTGGCGTATCTGGTAAAGAAAGGCGATATCATCAGTGGAACGATCGATTCGAAGCGCAGGTTCGCACATACCCAACATCATACAGCCACGCACATCGTGAACCACTGCGCAAAGGCAGTTCTCGGGGATCATGTGTGGCAGACCGGGGCACAGAAATCAGAGACGAAGGCGCGTCTTGATATAACGCATTTCAAACGGATCACAGATGATGAGTTCTATGAGATCGAGCGGCTCGCAAACGAAGAGGTTGTGAAGAACCAGCGCGTCTATACCGAGTTGATGGACCGGATAGATGCCGAAAAGGAGTACGGCTTTGTCCTGTATCAGGGCGGTGTTCCGCCGGGAAGCGATATCAGGGTCGTTCGGGTCGGCGGTGACGTGGAGGCGTGTGCCGGGACGCATCTCCGGTATACTGGCATGATCGGGCAGATCAAGCTGCTGCATACCGAGCGGATCCAGGACGGCGTCGAGCGGATCGAGTTCGCTGCCGGAGCAGCAGCAGTGCTTGCATCACAGGCGCGGGACAGTATCCTGAACTCGGCGTGTTCCATCCTTCGGGTGCCTCCTGAAAAACTCCCTGATGCGGCTGACAGGTTCTTTACCGAGTGGAAGGAGCTTTCAAAGCAGAACACGCGTCTAAAGGAGGAGCTTGCCTCCGCACTCGCGGGCAACATGGTTGCAGGCGCAAGATCGGCTGGCGATGTCCGGGTTGCATCATACGTAAGCGCAGATGCCGATATGCAGGAACTGATCAAGATCGCTGGAGCGATGCGCCAGATTCCGGATATGATCGCATTCGTGGGCAGTACCCATGATAGCGGAAAGGTCGTGGTCTCGGTCGGCAGTGACGCGCGGGCGAGCGGATTTGATGCAGGCGCGATCGTGCGCGAGATCTGTAAAGAGATCGGCGGCAGCGGCGGCGGAAAGCCGGATCTTGCACAGGGCGGCGGTCCCGAAGCCGGCAAACTTCAGGGGGCGTTTGATGCGGGGATTGACTCGATCATGAAGCGCGGCGAGGGGTAGCGGGTCGGAAGGAACTGAGACCACAGACAGGGTTAGGGCATCGGGTGAATTGCCAGCCCCAAGAACCGCAACGAAGTCACACCCCGCCCTTGCAGAGCTCACCTGACTCCATATCCTCTTCATAGAAGTCCTGCTCCGTCTTGAGTCCGAGAAGAAGCTGCACCCGCCGTTTCGTATATTTCGGAATCAGTTGGAGCGTTCGTTTCAGATACCACTTCGGATACCTTCTTATGATGTTATTTGAGAGATACCAGCCCAGATCATAATAATCGATATTCATCTTCCAGATGATGTGCTGGAGTTCATCCGTGCTCAGATGCCTTGTCTTGACATTCGCATAGATCCCGTCGTATTTTGTGACGTCATCGGTATTTGTAACGAGTCCCATCTCGATTAACTCCTCGCGAAGTACCGTTTTCGGGTACGGGGTCATGATGTAGAAGATCGGGACGTCGAGTTTCAGTTTCTTTGCAAGTTCGAAGTTTCGAAGTATGTCCTCTTCCGTATCGTCCGGATTCCCGCTGATGATCCCGCCTGATACGATGATCTTGTGTTCGTGGAGATACCTGACAGCCTTTTCGGAGTCCGATGCCATCCCGGTCTTGCCGAACAACTCGATGTTTCGCGGGAGCGCGTTCTCGATTCCGAGAAAGACCCCATCGAAGCCCGCCTTTGCCATCAGGTCCACGACCTCCTTGCTCTTCGCAATACCGCTGGTGCTCGCCTGCGTCTGGTAGTAGATGTCATCGAGCCCGGCATCGATGATTGCCTCGCAGAGCCGTTTCATCCGTTTCGTGTTCAGAGTGATGTTGTCGTCCACGAAGAATATGTTCTCTGCGCCGTGATCCTTCGCATCCTGTATATCCTTAATCACGCGGTCGATCTCGTACGTCCTGAAACTGCGCCCGTACATGCGGTCGATGCTACAGAACTTGCAGCCCTGCGTACATCCCCGGCTCGTCTCGACGACGTCCACGGTGTGGCAGAATCCGTAAAATCCCTTCTTAATCAGTCTTGCGCCCCGGTCGGGAAGGCGAATATCTGCAAGATCGAGAAGCGGGCGGGCCGGGTTGTGCACCATCCCTCCGTTCTCCTTGTCCTTGTAGGATAGACCGAGCACGTGATCGTACCGCTGATCCGGGATGGCTTCCACGAGTTCCCGAAATGTCCCCTCCCCTTCGCCGCGTGTGATGAAGTCGATGTACTCGAGATCAGGGCTCTCCGAGATCTCCTTGTACTCAAGCGTCGGGTGGTAGCCGCCGAAGACGGTCAGGATGCTGCTGTCGCACTCCTTGACGGTCTTTGCAACCTCGAGCATCCCTGCATACTGGAAACTCATGCAGCTCAGACCCACGAGATCGATGTGGTACTTCCGTATGGCTTCGCGCACGAATTTATGCGGGTCTTTTGTGACGTTTAAGTCGGCTACCTTAACATTGCAGACATCGTTTATGTTTCCGGCGATGGACGTGATTCCGAGATTCGGGATCCTCGCAACGAAATCGAAGTCGTGCTGGACATCAGGTGAGGCGAGTAGCAGGACGTTTATGGTTAACACCTTCTTTTCGTACTTGGGGCTACAGGATTTAAAATGTTAACTACGGCTCAGAGATTGAGGGCATCAGAAGCAAACATCTCTGTCGCATCAACACGGTGATGTGAATAAATCAAGCATGACGGGCTGCCGCAGTCACAGCCCGCCAGCGATTTAAAACCGGATCTCACTTGTCGAAATTAAAGTTCTCCTTAACGATCTTTAGCGCACAGAAGTCTCCGCACATCGTGCACGCCTCTGTATCCTCCGGAAGCCGGCTGTTCCTGATCTCCCGTGCGCGACCCTCATCGATTGCAACTTCATACTGCCTGCCCCAGTCGAGATCACGCCGCGCCCGCGCCATGTCGAGATCCCATGCCCGCGCACGGTCGCCGTACTTGATCATATCGCCGACATGTGCAGCGATCCTGGACGCCATCACACCCTCGTAGACATCCTCCTCGTTCGGCAGCGCAAGATGCTCGGCAGGCGTCACATAGCAGAGGAAGTCCGCGCCGCATGAACTGGAGATTGCGCCCCCTATCGCTGTTACGATGTGGTCGTAACCGGGTGCTATGTCGGTTACCAGCGGACCAAGCATGTAAAACGGCCTCCCGTTTGTCAGGCTCTTCATCAGCTTGATATTCGTCTCGATCTCGTCAATTGGCACATGCCCCGGACCCTCGACGATGACCTGCACGCCTGCATCATACGCCCTGTCGCCGAGTTCTGCGTGCATGATCAGTTCCTGAATCCCTGCCCGGTCTGTTGCGTCGTGGACTGCTCCTGCTCTCATGCCGTTACCCATTGAGAGCGTGACTTCGTGTTCGAGCATGATCTCGAGGAGATAGTCAAATTCGCTGTAAAGCGGGTTCTCTTTCTCGTTGTGAAGCATCCACGCGGTCATGAACGCGCCGCCTCGCGAGACCAGTCCGCCGTATCTGCCCTGGTTCTTGAGACGCTCGACTGTCAGAAGGTTAATTCCCGTATGAATCGCCATGAAGTTCGTTCCGAGCTTCGCCTGCTCTGCCGTGATCCGGAAGAGGTCGTCGGGATTCATGTCCACAACCGCACCATTCCTCTCGACCGCCTCGATAAACGCCTGGTACAGAGGAACACTCCCCACAGAGAGAGACGTTGCCTCAATCACGCGCTTCCTGACTTCCACGAGATCGCCGCCTGTCGATAGTTCCATGAGGGTGTCCGCGCCCGCCTTCTCTGCCACTTTGGTCTTTCTCACTTCGAGATCGATGTCCACGATATCAGACGACGTTCCGACCGTTGCGTTTACTTTGGTGCGCATCCCCTTCCCGACGCCGCACGACATGGTTTTCCGGTACGGGCTTACCGGGATCACGATCCTTCCGCTCGCAACACCGTTTCGTACAAACTCCGGCTCGACGCCTTCGACCTTCGCGACCGTCTTCATCTCTTCTGTGATCTGTCCGTTCTGTGCTTCTCTTATGAGACTCATGATTCTGGATGATGGAAGTGGCAATATTTAAATGCTTCTAAAAATTAAAATGGAATTCAACTCAAGTGAAATTGAATTAGGTTCCGGGTAGCGCCGTGCGGAGGGTTGGAAGATCTTTTAGAATTTTCTATCTGTCTACGGTCACAGCACTCTTTGATTCTCCGCGGTCACGGATAACGGGTACTATTTTCATGTTACCACTCCAGAATAGGTGAAAGAATGTTGCCGCATATTGACCCATCTCTCTTCAGCAACACCGATTAAATTGCCACACTGGCATTTAACTTCGTTTCCATCCCTGACGCTGTAATCCCTGATCATCCGGTCATTCCAGCAGTGCCATAATCTGCCTTTTCCGATCTTTTGGTATTTGAAAATCTTTCTTTTACATTTAGCACATTTTATTATTATCATCTGTGATCGTCCGGCTTCATGCTTCTATAGATTCTCTTAGCCAGGTTCCAGTAATGATCGGTACTGACTCTGCCATTACCATAACTTTCGTGCCAACCGGCAGGGACCGGCATATCCCTGTACAAGGATTTGCGTCTTGCTTCAAGTAGCATCCTTGGCGCGTTCATAAAATCAGCCCCACAGATGACTCTGTTCTCTGTTTCGGAGGATAACCACTTCAGCCATTTGACTCCTGTATGACTTCTCATTAAATGGTGATCGAGAATTAACGTACCAACTTCCCGGGATAGCCGTTTAGCATTGCGCCACGCCCGTTCGGTCTGCTTTTCAGAAAGCTTGTTGGGCATGTAGAGCGGAGGTCCGTCAGCCAATACGATGTCAGGTTCCCAGTCCAGTATTTGAGAGATGGCTTCGTCGTCAAGGAGCTGGATATCCGAGGTGTGCACAAAGACGCGATCTTCTTCAATCCTTGTCATCATCACCGTCTGCGGATTATTACGTTTGCCCCCATGAGATACCGGTCCGGAAAAGGTAATTACCCCCTGCTTTGTCCCTCCTGCGGAAGTCAAATCGTTCTTCAGGATAGCAGAAAGGGACTCCACTCTTTTCTCTTCAATCGGATGCAGATGGGACAGGTCCTTAGCCCATATCCTGACGTCAAGGTTTAATCCAGTTATTTTTTTAATGTTGAACTGATAAGGATTCGCATCCGCCAACGGAATGTGATCTCCATGAAAATGACTGATCACTATGTCGGTTGCTTCTGACCACCGTTGTATGATAGTCTTCTGTATCCGCTCATCCACTGCTACTTGAAATGGGTGGGGGAGTAGCCCGTACCTGTTGTAACCCAGCGCTATACCCGGATCGATCAATATCCTCTGCTTCGCAGTTGTTACAAAACAGCAAAGACCTCTTACACCCAGTGATTCGGTCCCTATGATCTCTATGTTCATGTTATAATTTTTATAAGAATATATAACTTTTAGTCTTATCCATTAGCTCTGGCTCGTCCGGATTCACCTATAGTACAATCCCTTCCGCTTCATCGCCATATAAACATTGCAGTCACGCCGGAAAAATCGACACCAATAATTCGAATCGTCCAAAACTTATATGTGACCCGCCACCAACCAAGTATCATGGCATCGAAGATGTGGATTTCACAGACACACACTTCTTTTTTAACCAAACAATCGCTAAAATCATGCCGGCAATACTGATCGCAGGGACTCACAGCGGCGTTGGAAAAACCACCGTCGCAATGGCGCTGATGGCTGCGTTTGCGCGCAGATGTGTGGTTGCTCCGTTTAAGGTCGGACCCGATTACATCGATCCGAGCCACCACACCGCGATATGCGGGCGCGCATCCAGAAATCTGGACACATTCATGATGGGGGAGGAGGGCGTCCGCGAGACGTTTGCTAAAGCGGCATCAGGTGCCGATATCTGCGTGATCGAGGGCGCGATGGGGCTGTATGACGGCATGGGTTCTGGCGATACCGCATCCGCTGCGCATGTTGCAAGGGTGCTCGGTCTGCCTGTGATCCTTGTTGTTGATGTTAAAGGCGTCTCCAGAAGCGCTGCCGCAATCGTCAAGGGGTACTGCGACTTCGATAAGCGGATCAACGTCGCTGGCGTAATTCTGAACAAGGTAGGGAGCCCGAGACACGGCGATATGGTAAGAACCGCGATCCGGCAGGAACTCTCGGTTCCTGTGGTCGGAGAGATACCGAAATCATCGCGTATCGAACTTCCATCGAGGCATCTTGGACTGTACATGGCCCACGAGGGATATCGCACGGATTACGTTTCCGAACTGGAATCGCTTGCAGAAGATCACCTGGATATGACCGCGATCCTGGATATCGCACAGAAAACCCGAGATACCGGGTACGCGGTGGCGAAGGGGGGCGGGGATGGCAGTGGTGGTGTTGGTGATGCTGATGATGGCGATAATAATGGCGACGGTGGCGGCTCTGCCCGGCACGATATCACGATAGGGGTTGCTCGTGACCCTGCTTTCTGTTTCTATTACAGAGATCTGATCGATTCATTGAAACGGGATGCGAACCTCGTATTCTGGAGTCCGCTTGCAGACGATCTGCCTGAAGCGGATGGGTTCTATTTCGGGGGCGGGTATCCTGAGTTGTACGCAAAGGAACTGTCGGCACGCAGCAAGACCGGAAAAGAGATCAGGGACGCTGCCGCTGACGGGGTTCCGATCTATGGCGAATGCGGGGGCATGATCTACCTCTGCGAATCTTTAATCGACCTGGACGGGAACGCATATCCGATGGCAGGCGTGCTTCCGGCAGAGACTGCGATGACGAACCGGTTGCAGGCGCTCGGATACACCGATGCGACCGTATCCGGTAACCCGGTCGTTTCCAGAGGTAGGATTCGCGGGCATGAGTTTCATTACTCAGAGACTGATTGCGCGCCTGATGTTAGATTCGCATACCGGATGAACCGGGGGAAAGGCATCAGGGACGGGATGGATGGGATGGTCGAGTATGCCACGCTCGGGAGTTACATGCATGCACCGCCAAATTTTGATGTGAGCCGGTTTATCGAGTCATGCAGACGGCATGTTCGATGAAACGCCAGAAGCGTCCGCTGAAACCGAAAAATACCTCTTTTGCGTGAATATTGTGTGCTGACATAGTCTGCGATCAGAGCATTCTGTGGAGCAGCGCAAGACAGCAGCAGCGAATCCGTTTGCACGGATTACATCGATTTTATCCACCGTTCACTCGAACCCAGGTCCACAGAGTCTTCTGTGACACCCGAATATCTGACGACCTCAAACGTCCGCAAAATTTATATAGGAGTACCTCATAATGATAATAATAATGTGAAGAACTCCGGGTGTCGATCTATCCACCGGGATAGAGCAGCATCCACGAGCCGATCACATTGACGGCACAACGGCATCGGATCTCCGGATCGATATCCGATGGCGTAAGCCGGGGATACTAAACCAAACAGGGGGAGAAGTAAAATGAACGAACTCATGAAGTCGCTGGCCCGATCACTTGGAGACGGGGACTGGACCGTGCGCCGTGGTGCTGCTGAAGCACTCGGGAACATTGGGGACGAAAGATCGGCTCGACTGCTGATAGGCGCGCTTGCGGATGTGGATCGGTGGGTGCGTGATGAAACCATCGAAGCACTCTGCAAGATTGGCGAACCTGCAATTGAGCCGTTGATTGGAGCGCTTGGAAACGAAGATGTGCGTGGCGAGTCGGTCGATGCACTCGTCAGCATCGGTGAACCAGCAGTCCTGCCGCTAATAAAAGCGCTTGAGAACGAAGACGTGCGTGCTGAGGCGGTAGAAGCGCTCGGCAGGATCGGTGATGAGAAAGCGGTCCTACCGCTGATAGATGCACTCGAGCAGGGGAAAGGTTATGTGCGCTGGTATGCTGCCAATTCGCTCGGCGAGATCGGTGACGCAAGAGCGGTCATACCGCTGATAAAATCGCTTTCGGACGGGGACGATGATATGCGCCGGAGATCTGCCGAGGCACTCGGCGAGATTGGCGACGCGAGAGCGGTTGAGTCGTTGATGGACGCGCTTAGCGATAGTGATTGCGAGGTGCGCGGGGGAGCTGCCCGGGCACTTGGCAGGATTCGCGATCCAGAGGCGGTTGATCTGCTGGCAGATGCGCTTTATGACGAAGATGAGGATGTGCGCCGGTTAGCTGCCGAAGCGCTCGGCAGGATATGTGATGCAAGAGTGGTTCTGCCGCTGATTGACGCTCTGTATGATAAGAGCTGGCGTGTGCGCCGAAACGCTGCCGGTGCGCTCGGCAAGATCGGTGACGCGAGAGCGGTTCTGCCGCTGATGGACGCACTTAGTGATGATGGCGTGGGCGTACGTACTGAAGTTGACAAAGCGCTCGGCAGGATGGGGGGGCTCGCGGTTGTGCCGCTTATCAATGCGCTCATGGAAGCTAGCGTGGCTATGCGTGACAAGATGGTTCATGCGCTTGGTGGGATCGGTGAACCCGCGGTTGTGCCGCTTATCGAAGCACTCAGATACCCCATAGACACAAACGTGCGTAATAAGATTGCTGTGGCACTCAGCAAGATTGGTAAGCCGGCAGTCGCACCGCTTATCGATGCGTTGGATGACCGTGACTCGTGGGTACGGTGCGGGGCTGCCATCGCACTCGGCGAGATTGGCGATCCAAGAGCGGTTGATCCGCTGATAAGCACGGTTGCGGATGGTGACTCTGAGGTGCGGTGCGGGGCTGCCATCGCACTCGGCAAGATCCGCGATCCAAGAGCGGTTGATCCGCTGATACGCGCGGTTGCGGATGTTGACCGGAACGTGCGGGACAGGGCTGCCATCGCACTCGGCGAGATCGGTGACATGAGAGCGGTCCTACCACTGATAAGCGCATTCGCGGATGATGAGCCCGAGGTGCGCTGGGATATTGCCGGTGCGCTCGGCAAGATCGGTGACGCGAGAGCGATCGACCCGCTGGTAAGCGCGCTCGGCGACGATGATGGGGACGTGCGGGACAGGGCTGCCGAAGCGCTCGGCGCAATCGGGGACTCGAGAGCGATTGAATCGCTGGTCAAAGTGCTTGTGGATGAGGACTGGTGGGTACGGCGTGGAGCTGCCGAAGCGATCGATAGGCTCGGTGATGCGAAGACGGCCGATCCACTGATACACGCGCTTGCAAGGGGCTTTGGCGGGTGCGCGATAAAACTGCCGAAGCAGGGCAGATCATCGCCACAGTAACGGCGGTGGCCAGGGGTCTGGAGGGTGGGGTGAAAAAAAATTCACCCACCCACAGATGTAGCCTTAACATTGCATGCCCTCTGGCAATTCGCAAGTGCATGCACTTTTTCACTTCCTAAGGATCCGGTCATGGTAATGCGGTGTCGACATTCTCAAGATCGAGCATCGACGCCTTCGGCGTTAAGGAAGATTAAACCACAGAGAGCACAGAGGATCACAGAGAGTTGTTATTTTCATCTTTCGCCCCCTCTGTGTCACTCTGTGGCTTTCCAAAAAACCATTTCGAAAAAATCAAAAAGTCTCCGGGTTTGGTCACTGCAACGCGAGATACCAAAGACCCAAAAACCACTTCTGACCTAATGAGCAAATCCCGGATGCATCAATCGCTATCCGCCGATGCCATGATCGCATCCCTTATCCTCCTGATCGCCGAAACCGCATCGCCGCCCAGGTCAAACGGTGCCCTGCCGCTCATATCTGCCCGTATCAGAGCGTCATCGTACGGAATCGCACCGATCACAGGAATTCCAAGTTCATCCAGACGTGCGCTGATTGTACTGAGATCGTCGCGCCCGCCAGTCTTGTTGACAACAGCAGACAGCATTGGAACTCCTATCTCTCTGCTCAACTTCTGTATCCGCGCAGCAGTCTCGATCGATCTCGCGCCGGGCTCTACCACCACGATCATCAGATCGACCCCGCGGGCGGTTCCGCGTCCGAGATGCTCGATTCCAGCCTCCATGTCAAGGATCACGATGCTTGACTCCCGGAGCAGCAGATGGCGCAGCAGCGCACGCAGGAGCGAGGATGCAGGACATGCGCATCCTGATCCGCCCGTGTCGATTGTTCCCATCGTAAGCATCGAGACGCCGTGTTCGGTCGTGCCGAACCGTCTGGCGATGTCATCCACCTTCGGGTTTAATTTAAAGACGCCACCCATGCCGGTACCTGCCCGCTCTTCGATCAGTCTTTTATGTTCGGTGAGCGGGGCAGGCGGGTTTCTGATGCCGATTGCAGACGCGAGATTCATGTCAGGGTCAGCGTCGATCGCAAGGACCGAGAAGCCATCTTCTGCGAATATTCTGGCGAGTGTGCCTGCAAGCGTTGTCTTCCCAACGCCGCCTTTGCCTGTGATTGCGATCTTCATTTTTGCTTTAGTGATTATCCTGCTGGGGGATAACTTTTGCGAGTATTATGTCAAATGCATCTACCGGCAATCTCTTCGTAATCAAAGATCAGAGGCAAGAGCGTAAACCTCCTCTTCTTCCGGCTCAAGCGAAGCAAAGTATTCCAGCAGCAGCCTGTGCACGAAGATGTACCCGCCGCCCACCTTGCGCAGGAAGATATGATCGGCTGCGTAGTCGAGGAAACGTACGTAGTTCAGTGGCGCAAAGCCGTTTCGCCAGAGCATGATGCGCAGGACGAGATGCTGGAGGCAGGCGCGACCGCCGTTGACCAGACCGCCGACCAGCCCAAAGACCGCCAGCCCGAAGAGGCATCCGAAGGAAAGTCCGAGGAACAGCCCGAAGGCCAGACCGCCAACCAACCCGACAAACAGTCCGCCGAGCAGTGCATTGCGCGCTGATCGACGTATCCCTTCATTCGGAAATGTTCTGGTAACTATCTTGCCCTTGACTAACCCGGAGGGCAGCCAAAAAACCAACCAGACGCACAATGCGGCAGACAGCCCAAAGACCAGCCCGCCGGACCGCCAACCAACCAACCCGGCGCACAATGCGGCGAATAGCCAGATGGACAGTCCGTCGGCAGTCGCCGAAGTTCGCATAGCTGACCAAGAGAAGTGCAACGTCTCGACTGGTCGTATGTCATCACGATATTCGAGCGGCCAGATGACTATCCCGAGGCATAACACGAAGAGCAGTCCGAATAGTCCGACGAACTGCACAAAGACCGGCACAAAGCTTAGCAAGATTATGGCTGCAACACCTACAACCATAATCCACTGCTGCCGCTGTGTTGGCAGCCAGTCCGACTGCATTCGCTCGATAAGAAAGACAGTCTGTCCGTGTTCTGACATTCTCCTGGCAAGCCACGAGAGCCAATGAAGGGTCTTTTCTTCGGAAAAACGTTTATCATCCTGTTTCCTGTCATGCGTGGAATCGGTCTCTGGATAGTCGGGAAGTGTCCGTTGTGTACGGGGCTTGAACATGCGTTCAACATAATTATCAAAGATGTGCTTGCGGCGAGCATCAATCGTTTCCAGCGGCTGCAACTCGTCAACCGATATTCCACGGTAAGCAAGCGTCATGATGCTCAACATCAATGGTGTTTGGGCGAGTTCACAAAGTTCTGAATCGCCCTTTAGTGTCGTGCGAAGACCGGCGAGTTCCTGACCCCTCCGATCGAGATAGTCATCGACCTGCTCCGGTGTTAGCGGCTGCAAAGAGACCGCCCCCTCGAGATCAAGGAGTGGGGGGTGAGTTTTATACTCCTCGCTGCGGCAACAGACAACAAGCGGCGTCAGTCCATGTTCACGACGAAAGTCGTTGATCGCACAGGCACACGCCTCGCGACGCTCAGGCAAAACCTCGTCCAGTCCATCGAGCAGGAGAAGCAGATCATCGTTTTCGATCCAATCACTGGCAATTTTCTTTGGGGTGTAGTACTTGGTACTGAGTTCACCCACCAGCCAATCTGCAATCGATTGCTTGGTGTCGGTCCACGATGAGAGATTGAACACAACCGGAATAGGAAGTTTGGGGTCTTTTTCGGCGCGAGCGATGGTGCCACGGGCTAATTCCAAGAGTAGAGTCGTTTTACCAGACCCTGGCTCACCCAAGATGAGCAGGGTCTGCCCCATCTCATCGAAAACATCCACAATTTCCGTACCCGGTGGCAGCAGGCGGTTGGGCTTGCCAGGTGTTTGCAACTCAATACCTTGCCGGTTCAGAACGGCGTCCCGACGTTCCTCCAAGCCGAGTTCGATTAGCACCGGCTCGTGTAGGGATTGTTCCAGCACGCCTTCAACCCATGAATTCCTGACCAGTTCAAGCATGCCCTGTCGGTAGCGCTCTTCACGGGCAGATTTTGTTTTTTCGGAGGTGGGAATACTTATGGGAGCATCACTAACGCCAAATGAACGTAAGAGGGTGGCAATTCCAACCAGAACGGCTATCAAAGGTTCGAATCCGGGTTCAAAGCGGTACCAAGCAATGGAAAGGATCCAACATATGACCGTGATGGCACGTAATATCGATCGCTTTGATATCAA
>QBUV01000218.1 GCA_013572355.1 Candidatus Methanogaster sp. | reverse complement strand
GGGCAAAACCAATAGCGATTGCAGTGCTCGTCGACAAACTCGGGAAGGGCACGATCGAAGGCGTTCCGGTCTTCTCGCTCCTGCGCACCCTCTGGGTGAGTTGAGACGGACTACCGACTGCCGGGATTGCCGGTTATTTCGTGCAGATTGCAAGCAGGTAGTAGCCGAGACCGTTAAACGGGAAGATCCAGCGCACCCTGTTCTCGATCCTGCCGGAAACTCGCAGGTAGAAGGATGCATCCGCTTCGATGCGCTCTAAATGTGGGTACAGGAAGATCATCACGCTACCAACGCGCGCCTTCTGGAACCCTGCCCCCCTCATCTTCCTCCTAAGTTCGTTTCTTGAGAAATAATACGTCCAGAGTCCGTCGATTACGAAGTCCCTGTTTTTAAGGGCGTGCCTGACCCAGTCACGGTTTCCAACAAGAGTGTGCCTGAGCCACCAGTTAAGATTCCACCGGTTAACGATGGTGAATATGGCCCGCCCCTCTTTCGCAAGTACGCGGTGCATCTCGCGAAATGCCTGATCGTACTTTGGGATATGGCTATACGCACAGAACATCGAGATGAGCATCGAGATGCACCCCTCCTTAAACGGGAGCGCATCCGCACTTGCGATGACAAACGGTATCGAAAGCCCTCTGTCCTCTGCCTTCTTCTTTGCGATGCGGATCATCTCTGAAGAGATGTCGAGACCGATCACGTCAAAGCCCTGCCCTGCCAGATCGAGCGTCTGTTTCCCGGTCCCGCAGCCGACATCAAGGATGATGCCGTGCAGATCCTCTACGTTGTCAGACAGCACAGAATCCTCGACCGTCCGCATGTAGTCGAGTTGCGGATTTACGAGTCTCGTATCGTAGTCGGATGCGAGGTTGTCGTAGTATTTCGGGATGTTTATCTCTGGCATTATGTGAATAGCAATTTCCGGATCACTTTGTTATCGTCATCCTGCACCCATCTTTTGTAAACGTTGCGTCCAGGTTCATCCCGATGTTCGCTGCCACTTTCTTGTGGTATCCGTCTATGCAACCACGGCAGTACTCCTCTCTGGATATCGGCATCCCCTTCTCCTTGAATTCCATTGCTGCCTTTAACGTAGCACACGTCTTCGTATCGAGAATGGCACTCTCGGAATCGCCCTCTACCCGAACATCGCTGCCATTGAGGTTTTTACTCATGGTTGCATAGTGAAGCGCGTATTTCAGCGGGGTATCTACGTTCAGTGCGTTTAAGTTCATGGCACAGCCCTCTGCTGCCATGGTTCCAAGTTCATCCTCTGCCTCTGGTCCCAGTTTTTGCCGGATGTAAGCTCCTGTGCCTACCAAAATTCCGACAAACATCTCTGAAGCGGTCTTCTGGATCTCTTCCTTACTTAGTTCAGGTATTTCTACCATTACTTGCACCTCCTTTCGTTCAGGTTTAATATCTGGTCATGGCATTTAAAATTATCTTCGGGCAGGGGCTGCCAAGTCACCATACCTCGCTCTGAAGAGCGGGGCATCATGGCATCGT
>QBUV01000217.1 GCA_013572355.1 Candidatus Methanogaster sp. | reverse complement strand
ACAGATTCCACTCTTTTATGCAGAAAAGTTCCCTCTTTTTACCAGGAAAAGCCATTTGACAGCTTACAAAAATTTTAATTCCAGTCTATGAAATCCCCTGTATTTGCCTTAAAATCAGCGAATTTATGGGGTCAAAGTTTGCGTAAATCATATTTTTCACACCCTTTTTGATACCTATCCACGATTAACCGGAAAACCGCTTGCGCTCCACGCTTTCATGCTCCCGAGAACGTCGCAGCAGACGTTCGTGTACCCGGCTCTCATAAGGATGCTTGCAGCAAGACTCGCACGGTGACCGACATTGCAGACGACCGTGATCGGTCGGTCGCGAGGTATCTCGGATAGCCTGCTTTCAAGCTGCCCTATATAGATGTGCATAGCGCCCTCTATGTGCCCCCCTCTCCACTCATCCTCATCCCGCACATCGAGCACCAGAAAGTCATCTCCGCGATCGATCCGTCGTTTAAGTTCGTGCACCGTCGAGAGCCCCATGTACTCAACCGCATTTCCAGCATCATACCACGCCTCAATCCCGCCTCTCAGGTATCCCCTGATATTCTCATAGCCCAGCCGCACAAGGTATCGGACAGCCACATCCAGATGGTCGTGCAACTCAAGCACGAGCAGAATCGGCTTGTTATAGGGCAGGACAAAGCCCGCATACGCAGGGAGCCCCTCCAGCCAGATGCTGTAAGAGCCCCTGATATGAGCGCCTCCAAAGGAGGGCGGGGTTCTGGCATCGAGAACAATTGCTCCCTCTCGTTCCATCGAATCCTTAAACTCCCCGGGCGTCAGAGGCGGTGGGGCTGGCAGCCGTCCCATGATGGGCGGTCCCTCAAGATTGTATCGCTCCATAACTCTGAAATACGGGGGTCGTTCGTGGTGCTCGGCTGTTTTGTGCCTGATAAACTCCTGCCGGTTCAGCTGGAGCATGGGATTACTTGATCGCTCTATTCCTATTGTGCTGTAATCCCTCTCGCTGATGCTTCCACCGCAGACCGAGCCAGCACCATGAGCCGGGCAGAGGATGACTCCGTCGCCAAGGGGAAGGATCTTTTTAAAGATGCTGTCGTAGAGCGCTCCCGACAGTCTATCCGCCTCATCCGGGCCGTAGAAGTCGGTTCTACCCACGTCCCCGACAAAGAGCGCATCTCCTGTGAAGACCATGACCATAGCAGCATCTTCGCCAGAAGAGAGGTCTGCCAGCGCGTATGACATGCTCTCATCCGTATGCCCGGGCGTGTGCAACGCGGTGATCTCCAGACTCCCGATCCGAAACGCCTCACCACCATGAAGCGTGCTGCCATAACCCCAGTTGAGACCCGGACCATGGAAGATCTCAATCTCAGCACCGGTTAGGTTCGATAGCTCTCCTGATCCGATGACGTAGTCTTCATTGCGGTGGGTCTCGAAAATGTACCTGATCCTCTGTTCTTCTCGCTCTGCTAACTCGATGTAAACGTCGCAGTCTCTCCGCGGGTCGATCACAGCCGCCTCGCCGTCCGAACCGATGAGGTATGAGTTGTGAGCCAGTCCAGCTGATTTGATTCGTTCAAAGATCATCAGTGATCACCTGCTTCTTCTATCTCTTGGGGCGGGGTTGGGTATATTGTTTTGCTCATCTCATGCTAAAGCTCGTGAATTCGTGAATGAGGGTCGTGGTCTTACTATCGTCGGGCAATCCTGCGGCTCGTTTGTAGAGATCATGGACCCCTATCGGTGAACGGCTGGATGGTGGCGACATTATTCTTTAGCAGATGGGCATGGTTATGGGGGATTGAGA
>QBUV01000068.1 GCA_013572355.1 Candidatus Methanogaster sp. | reverse complement strand
GCAATCCTGACAAGATAACTGTCCGTTTAAGCCCGGACGGGGCTCAGGTCAGCTACCTTGCCCCGGTAGATGGTGTATTGAACGTCTGGGTAGGACCCGCTGATGACCCTGATTTAGCCGAGCCGGTCACAAACGATACCGACCGCGGCATACGCATCTACTTCTGGGCTTACACAAACGAGCACATCCTGTATCTCCAGGACCAGGCTGGCGATGAGAACTGGCGGGTCTACAGCGTGAACCTGGAGACTGGCGAGACCACTGACTTAACCCCGCTTGAGGGCGTGCAAGCCAGGATCCAGGCACTCAGCCAGAAGTTCCCCGAAGAGATATTAATCAGTCTCAATGACCGCGATCCCACACTTCACGACATTTACCGTATCAACATCACAACTGGTGAGAAGAGTCTTGTCATGGAGAATGAGGGTTTTGTTGGATTCACAACCGACGACGAGTATAACGTCCGCTTCGCGATGCGACTCACGCCTGACGGCGGGAGCGAAATATTCCGGGCAACCGAGGAGGGTGTCTGGGAGCCGTTTATGACGACCGCAATGGAGGATTTGCTCACAACAGGTATCGTCGGGTTCGACAAGAGCGGGACGGTTCTCTACATGATCGATAGCCGCAACCGTAACACTGCTGCTTTCTTCACGATGGACCTTGGAACAGGTGAGCAGACCTTGATCGCTGAGGACCCGCGTGCGGATACCAGTGATCTCATGATGCATCCGACTGAAAAGACTGTCCAGGCGGTTGCTTTCACCTACGAGCGCAAGCACTGGCAGATCATTGACGAGTCCATTGCAGATGACCTTGCCTACCTGAAAACGGTTGCTGACGGTGATGTCGAGGTTGTGAGCCGAACACTGGACGATGACTACTGGATGGTCGCCTACGTGGTGGATGATGGTCCGGTGCAGTATTATCGCTATGACCGCGAAGAAAAGAGTGCAGAGTTCCTGTTTACGCAACGCAGGGCACTGGAAAGTTTGTCTCTCGCAAAGATGCATTCTGTGGTCATCGAGTCGCGTGATGGGCTGGACCTGGTCAGTTACTACACGCTACCGATTGGAAGCGACATTGATTTCGATGGGTACCCTGATGAGCCATTGCCGATGGTGTTGTTCGTACACGGTGGACCGTGGGCACGAGACAACTGGGGTTATAACTCCGTGCATCAATGGCTTGCAAACCGTGGTTATGCTGTTTTGAGTGTTAACTTCCGAAGCTCCACTGGATTTGGCAAAGCGTTTATCAACGCAGGCAATCTGGAGTGGGGCGGTAAAATGCATGATGATCTCATCGACGCAGTCAACTGGACGGTCCAGGAAGGGATCGCGGACCCGGATCAGGTGGCGATCATGGGCGGAAGCTATGGCGGATATGCAACGCTCTGGGGCATGACGAATACATCTGATACGTTTGCCTGTGGCGTAGACATAGTGGGTATATCGAACCTGGTTACACTGCTTGAGACGATCCCTCCGTACTGGGAGCCACAGATCGAGTTATTTGCAACGCGTGTGGGGGACCATCGAACTGAAGAGGGTAGGGCGTTTTTAGCCGGGCGATCCCCGCTGACCTATGTGGACCGGATCGAAAAGCCGCTCCTGATCGGCCAGGGCGCAAATGACCCGCGTGTCAAGCAGGCAGAGTCTGACCAGATCGTCCAGGCGATGCAGGATGCAGACATCCCTGTGATATATCTACTGTACACAGACGAAGGACACGGCTTTGCCAGACCTGAGAACAGACTCTCATTCTACGCCGTAAGTGATGCGTTCCTGGCTGAGCATCTGGGCGGGCGGTACGAGCCTATTGGTGATGATTTCGAGGGATCGAGCATCATCGTCCAGGCTGGCGCTGGAGAGGTGCCGGGGCTCGCTGAGGCGATAGCTGATTAGCTGCCAATGAATCGATTAGCGCTGTCTGCCCGGGGTGCTGTATGTTCCCGGGTGGCTGGCGGATTTTTGGCGGGAATTGGGCATGGGTAGTGCTGTTTAGGGAGTGTCGGGAGAGCA
>QBUV01000216.1 GCA_013572355.1 Candidatus Methanogaster sp. | reverse complement strand
CACCGATCTCACAAGATCGACATACTCATCACGCAGCGTGTAGACGATGTGCGTCATTCATTCCCTAAAGCAGTTCAATCAGATCATCCTTCTCAAGTCCGGCCTGTTGGAGAATGTCGAGAAGTGTGCCTTTTGCAAGTTCCTGATGCAGTGGGACAACGGTTTTATAGGTTCTTCCAGGGGTGATCTTTTGAAGTGACACGTGACTGCCCCTCTGCCGCACTTCGGTAAACCCAATCTCGTCAGTGCAGCTATAAGTTTTTTACCCGATATGATGGGGAGTTTACGCATGGGCAACTTCAACTGTGGTCCAGAACGGTGCGGAGGTCCCACTGGGCAGGTCATCTATACCAAAACTCTCGATATAAAGATCTATGGCTTCCTTGATGTTCGCCTGCGCTTCTTCAAGGGACTCGCCCTGAGAAGTCACACCGAGCGCGGGGCATCTCGCAATAAAGAACTTGTCTTCCTTCACGATGGATACTATGAATGTTCCCATATCGACCTCCGATTCTGTTATGGCGCTATTCTGACCCCGTTATAGATTAACCTTGCTCTTCGATCCCTTATGATATGCGGGATCCGCAATTCCCATAGAAACCCAACCTGTAGAGCCAGAACTTAACATACATTTCGCAGGAACCTGTACCCCTAATCACTTTTTCCCCATCCATAAGCTTGAACCTTCCATGAATAAATGAATTGCTCGAGCAATCCTCACAGACGCTCCAGATCCCGATTCAACACAGCAACCCACCACCATCTCGCCATATCAACAAGATCCTTGCTAAACTGCCCTGATACCCGGTAGACCTTTTTCTTGTTCGTGATCATTCCGGAACCGAGCAGTTTGTTCCGCATCGCATAAAACGATGATCTGCTGACCCCTAACTCACGTAGCAGTTCTGCCCACTCGCTCGTCCGTATCGGATTTCCGGATGCCTCCCGTTCGAGGATCATCTCAAGGAATCTCTGCCCCCTGATAGCGGTGCTCTCGTCCTGGAAGAGACGGCGCATCAGTTCATAGAACGGATCGCGGGATGCGGTGACCCTCGTGTTTGCGTCCGATCTGATGATGAAACTGGTCGAGGTGCGCGGGGCATCCTTCACCAGCGTCATGTCGCATTCTGGGTTTTTGCGTCTACAGATCTTCGCAGCACCGATCTCACAAGATCGACATACTCATCACGCAGCGTGTAGACGATGTGCGTCTTGTATGACTGCTTCTGCGCATGGAGAATGCCGAGTTTGGATTGGATATATCCAACCATCGATGCAACGGTCTTATGGGTGACTTTGAATTTCTTGGAGAGGACGTCATGTAGAAGATCTACGGTTATCCGTTTGACCTTCAGTATGGTTTTCATAACGGCATACCGAATCCCATCGGCATCCAGCTCAAGATACCGCTCCAGTCTCCTCTTGATTTTTGTTCGAAATGAACTCATGCATACCACCCCATAAATTATATCTCAAATATATGGTATATATATCTTTCTCACAGTTGAGCAAATCTCGCTGCTTCGCCAAGCTCCTCTTCGATCCTTAAGAGTTGGTTGTACTTGGAGGTGCGCTCTGACCTGGCAGGTGCTCCGGTCTTTAAGAGATCAGCACTTATCGCAACAGCGACATCAGCGATCATCGAGTCGCAGGTCTCGGCAGACCGGTGACTCACCACGACCCGGTATCCGTTCCTGTGCGCCAGATTTGCAGCATCAAACGCCTCTGATACCGTTCCTATCTGGTTTAACTTAAGTAGCAGCGCATTCGCAGCGCCAGTATCTATCCCGCGCTGTAACCGCTCGATGTTGGTCACAAAGAGGTCATCACCGATGATGACCTTGTCCGTTGCCGCGGTCAGTAGAGCGAAATCCTCGAATGCTTCCTCGTGGAACGGATCCTCGATTAAGAAGATCGGATACGTCTTTAAGAGGTCAAGATAGTAATCGACCATCTCGCCGCCGTCGAGTGTTGTACCGTCGATCCGGTACTTTCCGTCTTTGAAGAACTCGGATGCAGCGGCATCGATTCCGAGTGTGACCTCTGCTGTGGTGTAGCCCGCCTCTTCGATGGCGGAGGCGACCGCATCGAGCGCCTGACCGGTACGATCCATCGGCGGCGCATATCCACCCTCATCGCCGACATTGCCTGCGCCTGATCC
>QBUV01000069.1 GCA_013572355.1 Candidatus Methanogaster sp. | reverse complement strand
ACCGCTGAATGGTAAGTAATACAACCACCAGACTCTTCTCAGGTCGTGTATGAATAATACTCCTCCAGCCCCAACAGCCTTCAAAAGATTGCCGATGACTTTTTCTGCGTCTTTCCAGTGATGCATCGCAAGAGTGGAATAAACCAGGTCGAATTCACCAAGTTCTTCCATCATCACTTCATCCGCCGCATCCATAGCGACGAAACGTATCCTATCCTCCAGTTTTCTCTCTTCGATATACTCTCGAGCAACCGTAACCATGTCAGACGAGATCTCAACCGCAGTGATATGCACATCAGGGTTGTCTTCAGCAATCATAGCAGCCAGGACACCAGTTCCGGAACCAACCTCAAGATACCTCCCTCCCTTCACGCCAAGAGATTTGATGTGCTTCAGGAAGCTGCTATACATCACTTTCGAAGATTTTTTAGCCATTTCTGCATATTGTCGTGCGTTCTCTATACCCGAGATCGCTTCTTCATGAGATTCTATTCTTTTTGGCATCTTTCTTCCTCCTGTTTTTGAATGGATCCGCCCACTACAATGGGCATTTATGTTCTGACTTCTGCCATATATCAAACAACGGTTCTCCGGGTCACATACGCGCAAGCAAGATCGTCAGCCCCTTCATGCAGACCACGCACCAGAAACCTGAGTTCCTTCAACCCGAGAAAGCCAGAGCCCTGCAAAAGCCTCTCGATGTATCCATCGCCATGCATGAATACCGGCACGTCCCAATCGCTCCGGATCTCAGAATAACCCTGCGGACTATGGCTGACAACCCCCTCTTCCTTTTCCGGGGTTTCCGATAGGATGGTGAAAGCGAAGATCCCTCCTGGCTTGATAACCCGGAAAACCTCTTTAAAGATCGGCTCCAGATCACCAATGAGATGGAAAACGCCGCAGCAGATAACATGGTCGAAGGAGCCATCGGAATATGGAAGCGGCATACCTCGCAGATCGAACTCGCTCAAATCCTGCGCAAAATCCTTTGATCGACATATCTCAAGCATCTCTGCAGAGCCGTCGATTCCGAACACCTCCAGACCTGATCTGGCAAATGGCATGGAACCAAGCCCGGTACCTACCCCGATATCAAGCAGGCGCTCATGGGGGCTTACATACTCAAAGCAGAGACCGAAGAGCACTTCAGGACCAAACCACCCGGTTTCACGAGCCTCTCGATCGTATTCGGAAGCATGTTCATCGTGTACGCGGATGCTGTCGTTCTTTTTCATATCAATACACCGTCAGTTGTTCACATCCCCATCCGCAAGCACCCCATCCTTCACGCGCACAATCCGGTCCGCATGCGCAGCGATCTCAGGGTCGTGCGTGATCATGATGATGGTGCGCCCATCCCTGTTCAGGTCCTCAAAGATCTTCATGATCCCCTCTCCGGTCTTTGTGTCGAGATTTCCGGTTGGCTCGTCAGCGAGAATGATCGCGGGATCGTTTACGAGCGCCCTTGCGATCGCAACACGCTGGCGCTGCCCGCCTGATAGTTCTGTCGGTTTGTGATGCATCCTGTCAGACAGTCCGACCAATTCAATGAGTTCTTTTGCGCGCTTCCCGGGATCGATGCCTAATTTCTGGTTTGCAAGCGTCGGGAGTTCGACATTCTTGAGCACGCTCATTCTGGATACAAGATTGAAGGTCTGGAACACGAATCCAATCTCTTGCCCCCTGAGATGTGCAAGTTCGGCTTCGGAGAGTTTGTTCACGTCCTTTCCGGATACGTGGATCTCTCCTCCGGTTGGGAGGTCGAGGCATCCGATCAGGTTCATGAGCGTGCTCTTACCTGAACCGGATGGTCCCATGATCGCAAGGAACTCGCCACGTCGGATTGCGAGATCGATGCCATGGAGTACCGGCACTTCCATTTCGCCGATGCAGTAGCTCTTTCTGACATCTCTGATCTCCACAGCTGGAGTTTCATCCTGCCGCGGTTCGGTGTGGTTGTGGGGGTTGTGGTTGTTCATGTTGTTTACCTCCTTTTGTTCAGACTTGTCGATTGATCGACTGGTCTGATTGTATAGGTGCAAGTAATAGTACTTAAACCTTTCGATTAATCGAAAAGTGTTGTGATGAGATGTAGAACTTCGCAACAGAATCACAAATCAGTTACAGATGGCGTTGCCCCGATGCAACGAATAGGTATGGACAAT
>QBUV01000208.1 GCA_013572355.1 Candidatus Methanogaster sp. | reverse complement strand
AAACCCCCCACACTCCCGCTCGCATATCTCTTTATAACTTGTTTCCGAAAAGTTTCTGTAATGTCATCCGTAATCCCCTCATTCGGGGCAATCCTGCTGCGGAATGCGCGGATGGTGGATTCGCGGAGGCTTCGCATTAACGCTTGCGCGTTGGGATCGCGGATAACTTGGAAGATCATAAAGTCCGGGTTCCGGATCAACTGCTCCGATAAAGACGCTAAAAAACGAATGTTGAACATTACAAGAGCCGTAACATGAATCACATCTTAAATACTGATAAATACCCTGCCGCACATAACACCGTACCGGAGTAGGATACCATGAGACAACTTGAGATTCTCGCAGCCCCGCTCGAAGAGAGGTCGCTTAAGCTCCTCCTCTTCGGCGCGGGTGAACTCGGAAAAGAGATCGCGATAGAAGCCCAACGCCTCGGCATGGAGGTCATCGCTGTGGATCGGTACGAACGGGCGCCAGCACAACAGGTCGCGCACAAGGCATACACCGTCAACATGATGGATGCGAATGCGATGCGTTCGATCGTGGATCGGGAACTGCCTGATATCATCATACCCGAGATCGAGGCGATCGACCTCGATGTTCTCTTTGAGTTTGAGGAGGATGGGTATCTGGTCGCGCCGAACGCAGCGGCAACTCATGCAGCGATGAACCGTGAGCGCATCAGGGAGTTAATCGTTGCATCAGGCGTTAAAACAGGCGAGTATGCGTACACCCGCACAGACGATCTCCTTGAGTTTACAGACGCTGTCGAGAAGATAGGGTATCCATGCTTCAGTAAGGCAATCATGTCCAGCAGCGGCAAGGGCTCGTACTTCATCGAGAGCCGCGATGACATCGAAGCAGCGATGGACGCTGCCAGATACGAGACCCGCGGATCAGGCGAACGTGCGATCATCGAGGAGTACATCCCATTCGATACCGAGGTCACGGAACTTGCTGTGAGGCATCTGGACGAGGACGGCAACATCGTCACCACATTCCCTAAGCCAGTCGGGCACTACCAGATCGATGGCGATTACCACTCATCGTGGCAGAGTCCGAATATCGAGGAGTATCTTCCGTATAACGTGGATGATATCGGAAATTCTGTCGAAAAAGACCCCGAACTTGCGAAAGAGGCGGAAAGGAAGATTTACGATGCAGCACAGAGGATCACCGACAAACTGGGTGGAGTTGGCGTATTTGGGTGCGAACTCTTCGTCCGTGTCAGGGATGGTAAAGTCGAGGTCTATGGCAACGAATGCGCGCCACGCCCGCACGATACCGGCATGGTTACGTATATCTCGCATCCGCAGGGATTTAATGAGGGCGGCTTGCATGTTCGTGCGATCACAGGGCTTCCGGTTCCAGCAAGGATCGAGGATGGCTATCGGCTCTTCGACCCGCTGATGCCAGCGGCATCCCACGTGATCATCTCGCCAGCCCAGGGGTTCGATCCGGTGTACAAAGGTCTCTTCGATGCGATGTCCGTGCAGGGCGCAAACATCCATCTCTTCGGAAAGCCTTTTTCGTATCACAGCGGAGGGATCGTTGAGGAGCGGATGGGGATCGCGCTTGCCATGGGCGCAGACGCGTTCGATGCGAAAAGGAAGGCTGAAGTTGCTGCGCACAAGATCCTGATCAGGACTGCGACAGATAGGGAATGGCGCGGGCAGGAAGAGACGCGGATGCATGTAGCGGTGTAGGGATGGTGTTAACAGTCCCGCTCATACAGTAGCTCCGAACCCATAAGAATTCACAAACGCAAACGAGAATATCCTGGCTGAAATTCTGCTTTTTCGAGAAGAAAACCAACTATAGGGCATACTACTATTGAACCCTTGATGTTTCAACCTAAGTTTCCCACCCAAAAATCAAAACCACCAACATAAGGCTGCATGACTCCAGAATTTCGGCTATTCCTTGGTCGTAGTCTTCTTCACTTGGTCACCATCGATTTTAGATACCTCCCCCTTACAATGGTCTCGCTTCGAAACAACTCCAATATCGATTTCTGGTGCGATTAAGTACTCCTTAACTTAAAAAACTAGTCACCCGTACTTTTCATTGTTATTTTTCCAATTATCCAATCTTTCAGCACCTTCTACGCCTTTCTGTGTACTTTTCACGCCGATATCTACTTCACCCAAACGGTTTGCGATTGTGATATCCATCCGCCTGTTTTTATATATTCTAAGATCTCCCCAGATATCACAAATGCTGTTGTCACTGATAACCTATCTGTCGTTCTGCCATCTAATA
>QBUV01000070.1 GCA_013572355.1 Candidatus Methanogaster sp. | reverse complement strand
TTTCATCGAGAAGAACACAATCCTGATACTCGCTGTTGCGGCAATTCTCATCCTCGTATCATTTACCGGTGCTCAACAGATCGAGATGGGGACCGGTATCGACATGTTTGTCGCGAAGGAGTCCCGCCTTTATCAGGATTTTGATCTCCTGTACCGGCAGTATTTTGGCACAGCAGCGATCGTGGTCATGGTCGAAGGCGGAGATGTGGCCACGCCGGAGGTATTGTACGCAATCGACCGTCTAAAGACCGGTGTTTCCGGAACAGAGGACGTTATCGAGGTTATAGATATCGCAAGCATGGTGAAACAGGCAAACCTCGGAGTATCAGGGCGCAGCCGAATCCCGGATGATGTAAGCGCGATCAGAGCACTCATCGATACGCTACCCGAAAAGCAGCGCGAGATTGTGCTGCCTGACACGCGGCATACCGCTGTATTTGTAACCATGCCTGCACGAGCAACCGATGCCGAGCTGGAGGGGGTACTATCCAATGTTGAGGATATGGTGGAATGGGCAGCGTTTCCGGCAGGGTATAAGATCATTGTCACAGGCGAACCTGTATTCGGTATTTCCATGAAAAACGAGATGGCATCGAGCATGGGACCGCTCCTTCTGATCGCATCGCTTCTGATGGTGATTGTGCTCTTTATCGCGTTCAGACATGCGCGGTGGCAACTCCTCCCGCTTCCAATTGTCCTCATCGGGATCATCTGGACGTTCGGTGCGACTGGATTTCTCGGAATACCACTCTCGATGGTCTCGATGTCTGCTTTTCCGATCCTGATCGGACTTGGAATCGACTATGCGATCCAGTTCCACAACCGCATCGAAGAGGAGTTCGCAAGAAGCGAAGATGCGAAGAGAGCGGTCAGAGAGACGGTGAGGCATACCGCACCTGCGGTCCTGATCGCGCTGATCATCACCGGGCTTGGGTTCGTGAGTTTGTTCACATCAACGGTGCCGATGATCCGGGATTTCGGGCTGCTTTGCCTGATCGGGATCATCTGCTGCTTCTTTTCTGCTCTATTCATCGAAATTACGGTGATCTACGCGCTACATCGCAGAGGTGGTTGGAAGAATCGCAAGCAAAGGAATAATCGGACGGTTAACAAGAATGTCAGGGCAGACAGTGCCGCTGAACGGTTTTTCGGCAGTCTTGCAGTATGGGCTGCAAAGAATCCCCTGCTGGTTCTCGGTGTCGCCGGATTGCTCTGTCTCGGAGGACTGTATGCTGACAACTGTGTTGGCATCCAGACCGATGTGATGAAGTTCGTGCCCTCTGACATGCCTTCGCTTGTTGATATGAACCACATGGTCAAGGTTCTTGGCGGCACTGACCAGTTGAATGTGATCGTCAAGGCAGATGACGTGACTGATCCTGCTGTGATCGATTGGATGGATCGGTTCGCAGCACACGAGGTTGAACTACACCCCTACATTTCCAGTGGGGAAAGCATTGCGGGTCTGATAAAGGCAGCGAATCAGGGAGAGCTTCCGGAGGATGCGGCGCAGGTGGACGCTATTATGCAAACGATTCCTGAGAGCACGAGAGACCGGTATATCTACGGACGCAGCACCGCGCTTCTCAATCTCGGCATCGGGGATGCGATGTCAGGGCTCGGGCTTCCCAGAATCGAGCGGCTGATCAGACTTGTGGAGGCTGATATCCGGTGGATGCCGCCACCGCCGGGTGTTACCGTCACGATCACAGGACAATCGGTTACGATGACGGCGGTGATTGCGGCACTCACGACCGGCAGGCAGTTGATGACGCTTGTGGGACTCGTTCTAATTCTTGGCGGGCTCTTCTTGCTCTACCGCGACTGGCTGAAAGCGATAGTGCCTGTTCTCACGATGACCCTTGTCATCGGCTGGTCCGGTGGCGTAATGTACTTGCTTGGCATGGACTATACTCCGATGACCGCAACGCTCGGAGCACTGATTCTCGGCATCGGATCTGAGTATGCCGTTATGATGATGGAGCGGTACTTCGAGGAGCGGGAGAACGGACTTGTCCCGATTGATGCAATCCGGGTGTCCACTGGTAAGATCGGAGTTGCGATCCTGGCATCCGGGTGTACAACGATTGCAGGGTTCTCAGCACTGATTGCGTCGCCGTTCTCGATAAATCAGAACTTCGGAATCGTGACCGTGATCTCTGTGCTGCTCGCGCTGATCGCAAGTTTCTTCGTCTTTCCGGTGCTCGTGGTGTGGCTGGATCAGATGCGGGAGAAGCGAAGGGCGCGAAGGGTTGCGAAGATACGGGAACCTGATCGAACGAAACAGCCAAACCGAGCAGGAAAAGGAATTACAGGATGAAACAAAACAAAGAAGGACATGACATGAACAGAAATATGACGATACTTGTAGCAGTATTAGCAATAGCAATTACATCACTCGCAGCAGCGATACCTGCTGCAACTGCTGCTGGAATACCAGACAACCTCTCGCCGGGTTTCACGTTCTCGGAGAACTTCTACGACGTCTACGGCAAGCC
>QBUV01000207.1 GCA_013572355.1 Candidatus Methanogaster sp. | reverse complement strand
GGAAGGATCAGGCTTAAAAGGATTGATGAACAATCTTCCCGCGAAGGCAGGTGGCTGATATGGAAGGTAGCGATAAAACAGAAACAAGAACCCCAAATTCCCTCATAAAAGAGAAAAGCCCGTACCTGCTCCAGCATGCCTATAACCCGGTTAACTGGCACCCATGGAACAAAGAAGCGCTACAACGTGCGAGAGTTGAGGATAAACCCATCTTCTTAAGCATCGGATACTCCACCTGCCACTGGTGTCATGTGATGGCACGAGAGTCCTTCGAAAGCGAGCAGACCGCAGGAATCCTCAACGAACATTTCATCTGCATCAAAGTGGATCGTGAGGAGCGCCCGGATCTGGATGTGATCTACATGAAAGCTGTGCAGGTTTTGGCTGGCACGGGCGGCTGGCCTCTATCGGTCTTTCTCACGCCGGACGGAAAGCCGTTTTACGGTGGAACATACTTCCCGCCCAAGCCGGTACATGACTTACCAGCCTTCAACGATATCCTGCAGGCGATTGTAACTTTTTGGCATGACAACCGGGAGCAGCTTCAGAGAAGTTCCGAAGATATCACAGAGATCCTGCAGAAGTCCTACCTGCAAAAGCCCTATTCCGGGGAGATCTCGGTCGATCTTCTTGATGATCTCTATGAGCAACTCGTACTCCAGTTCGATCCGGACTATGGTGGATTTGGTGCCGATGTGGCTGCGTGGTCTGTGAAACGACCGAAGTTCCCATTGCCCTGCTACCTCTCTTTCCTGCTCCGGTATCACCACCGGACCGGGGAGACCTCCGCACTAACGATGGTTACACAGACCCTTCATGCGATGGCAGAAGGAGGAATCTTTGACCAGTTGGGCGGGGGGTTTCACCGCTATTCCACTGACAGGCACTGGCTGGTTCCGCACTTTGAGAAGATGCTCTACGATAACGCGCTCCTCTCAAGGGTTTATCTTGAGGCGTATCAGGTTACAGGAGACCCAACTTTTGCAAGAATCGGAAAAGAGACGCTTGACTGGGTGCTCCGGGAGATGACCGACCCTGATGGCGGCTTTTACTCCGCTATAGACGCTGATAGTGAGGGTGTTGAAGGCGCGTTTTACGTATGGTCGCCTGATGAGGTACGATCGGTTCTCGGGGCGAAGCGGGGCGAAGCTATCTGCCGCTACTTTGGAGTGACGCCGCAGGGAAACTTCGAGGGCGGCAAAAGTGTACTCCATAAGGCTGAACCATCTCCATCGGTTCCGGCAGAAAGAGAAGATATGATCCGCGAAGCCACTCTGGAGCTTCTTCTGGCGCGTAACCGGAGGATACGACCGGCAACCGATGACAAGATCCTGACCGGCTTAAACGGTCTGATGATCAGGGCATTCGCAACTGGATACCAGGTACTGCATGAGGTACGGTTTCTTGAAGCTGCGACCTCGGCAGCCCGGTTCATCCTCGAAAATCTTGTGAAGGATGGGCAGCTATGCAGGCGATACCGTGACCACGAAGCAACGATTCCCGGAACTCTGGAAGACTACGCGTTCGCAATCGCCGCATTGCTCGACTTATACGAGGCGAGTTTCGACCCAAAGTGGCTGCGTGAAGCGTTCCGGCTGAATGATGCAATGATCGAGCTCTTCTGGGATGACGCGGATGGAGGATTCTTCTTCAATCGCCACGGTGAAACAGAGATCCTCACGTCCATAAAAGAGGCTTACGACGGTCCGGTCCCCTCTGGAAACTCGATTGCCGCAGAGAACCTGCTTCGAATAGGAGCACTGGCAGATGATGAGGGTATGCGGAGACGTGCCAGAGATCTTTTTCTTGCTTTTGGAGCTCAGCTGGAAGAGAGCCCGTTAGCTCATACA
Organism: Candidatus Methanogaster sp.; assembly: GCA_013572355.1. Lineage (GTDB taxonomy): Archaea > Halobacteriota > Methanosarcinia > Methanosarcinales > Methanogasteraceae > Methanogaster_A. The sequence goes on along the minus strand of QBUV01000207.1, from coordinate 783 downwards.
CAGATGCTTTCTGCGGTCGATCTCTATCTAAACAGCCCCACGCAGATTGTAATAGCAGGCGATGACGTGGATGCCGCTTCGGAATTTGCGGATGAGATCAGCCGGCATTTTCTGCCGGATAAGGTCATCGCCTTCGTGGGGCATCGTGCTGCTGACGATCCGGATCCTGATCTGGTACCGCTAACCAAAGGTAAGGTATCTATTCAGGGAAAGCCAGCCGTTTATATCTGCGAGAACTACACCTGCAGGGATCCGATAACAGAACTTGAGGATCTGAGACGGATGCTATCCAGCCGCCGGTAGTAGTAGTTTCGGATCTAACCAATGTACTCTTCCGGGTTCTCCTCAAACGCCTTCTTACACCCGGGTGCAACAGTTGTGATAATGGATCGCCGAAGATACCACTCGACGATTGCACGCTTTTCGTCTGATGCGACTGCCAAAAGGGAGCGGGTGCTGGTGGCAGGGTATGCATCACAACTGAGTTCATGTAGCGATCGGTGTCGCATGTCCTTTGATCTCATACAACAGTGCAGACGGCTCCGATACATTTTCGGACGCATCAAGCATCTCGATTGCCACTATACGGTCATCATCTCCATAATCCACGATCAAACCGTCTTTAATCTCATCACTTTCCTTCACCGGAACATCCCTGAGTATTATGGTGAGGCTATCTGTCTGTGGGTCGTATATCACTTTCATCTGTATCTTCATCTCCAGTATTTTTCGATTTTTGAGGTTCTATAAACCGTTATTACATGAAACATATCATCTCACTCC
>QBUV01000071.1:2524-2797 GCA_013572355.1 Candidatus Methanogaster sp. | reverse complement strand
TTCAGATGTTGTGTACACATATCCGTCATGGTATGACACGGACGCACGGATACGCCCGAGATCGGAGCGGCTGAACGAAAGACCGGATTTCAGATCAATCTCGTCCATGAGAGTTCCGTTCTCAAGATAAACGCTTATCAGCCTGCCTTCATGCACCGGGTACACAAGAAAGCCGCCTACGACAGATGCACCACACCACAGGAATCCTGCAGTACTATTGGTTGCGTGTTTCCAGAGTTCGCTTCCGGAATCGTCGTAGCAATAGTAATATTT
>QBUV01000071.1:0-2496 GCA_013572355.1 Candidatus Methanogaster sp. | reverse complement strand
CCTCTCCAACATAGATCTTGTGGTCATGGTACGTTACCGGACATTTGAAGTCCCGGTCAGTCGCATGTTTCTTCCAGAGTTCTTCACCTGTTGCTGCGTCGAATGCGTACATATCGCCTGCGCTCGATGCGACAAATATCTTTCCGTTCCCATACGCGGGAGTCGATCCCTGGAACCCGACAGAAGTCTCATTGCGCCAGATCAGGGTGCCGTCGGTCTTGTTGAATGCCTGTAGTGTGCCGTTTACGTCATATATGTACACAAGATCCCCTGCGATGATCGGGGACACATCGATTCCGTTGCCACACTCGCTCGTGTGCGTAAACGCGCTCCACACGAGTTCAGGATCGCTTCTCGGCGCGGCGTCTGATGTGATTCCGGCGTTCAGGGCGTCTTTCTGGAACTGGTGCCAACCATCAGCAGCCGAAACGCCAGCGAGACACGCCAGTGCAAGCAGCACTACAACACAGACCCTACTTACTCGGCACATAGATCATACCTCCGCCCTTCATCTCGTAGATCGTCCCGACAGTCCCGACAACATCCTCCTCGACCATCGTCTCGCTCATATTCAGTGTCCTGATCTCCTGTCCGCTCTTAACGATGACCTCCATCGTTGGCTCGCCCGGATTCTTCACAATCGTCACATCCTGATCAGGCGTTATCAGTTCCGGCAGGTGGTACGAGGTCACAAGCGCAACAAGGAGCGCAACAGCAAAGACCATCGCAACATCGAAGAGGTTTGCAACCCCGCCCATCGGGTTCTCGTCGTTCCGTCTTCTTCTGCCGCCATTCCTATTATTTCCGTTCTTAAGATACATCAGAATCACCATATATCATGTCGCAAATATATCTCATGTCGTCCATGTCCTGATCGTACCACCTGCTCCGCACAGTTGAGATTGCGTACGATCCGCCGCCCACGAGAAGACCGAGAACAGTCGTCCCGAACGCAAGGATCATGTTATTTGCAAGGAGTTCGACGTCTCCCTGTGCAAGCCCGGCAAGCGCGGGACCCATCGGGATCAGTGTCCCCATCAGCCCGAGCATCGGACCGACCCTTGCTACGAGACTTGTCCGTTCAAGCCGTTTTGTGATCAGGGTGTCGTACTCGTGGAGCAGCTTCTCGAGCTCTACCTTCAGGACATCGTCGATTGGCACATTGCGAAGATCGTTTATGAATGCGTATACAAACGCACCTGACACCGAATCCCCTGTCAGATCGAGTGCATCACCCAAACGACCGACTTTCGAGAGTTCTCTTGCTCTTCTGACTCCCGAGAGGTCTCTCTTCCGCTTGAACCGCATGTAGTACTCGTAGGTAAACGTCCCGATCTCCACGATCAGGTATCCGGTGAGGAGCAGCAGCGCGATTATCACCGGGTACAGAAGCATCGTCGATACGATGTATATCGCTTTCTGAAGCACTATCGGCAGATTCAGTATTCCTATTCCTATTGTCATTTCATAGATCTCCTGTATCTCCCCCGCTCCTTACGAATCCCGTGTACAAGCAGCCCAAGAAGGATCAGGGCTGCAAGGATCATGATATAACTGAAGTAACCGCCGCCTGCACCGCCGGTATTGAACTTCGTGCCCATCGGATAGCCCTTTGCCTTCTGTTCGGAGCCTGTCGATTCGGTCTTGTTGACCACTGCCTCTACGCCGGCTTCGGCAGTCGTCTCGGCTTCGGCAGTACCATCGCCGAAGCCTTCATACAAGCCGAGGTAGCCGCCGCCGTCACCCCAACCGGGGAGACGGACCTGCTGAGGGGGCACTGGCTCTGGTGGAACCGGATCTGGCGGATCGGGCTCCGGTTCAGGTTCAGGTTCAGGCACAACCGGTACATATCCGCCGTCACACGGAACCCACACCTCTTTCGTATTGTTGCGATCATCGCGCTCCGGAACATCGCCGCCGCTGTCCGCATACACCTCCAGATACCCGCACGCCCCGTGAGGAGAAAGTGTTGCAGCCACAGACTCGCCCGCATCAAGCGCATCCACCGTGCATTCATCGATCACACTCCCGGATTGCCTGAGCGCAACCCTGAAACTCTCGTTCGTTCCGCCTGTACCGATGTTCTTGATGGTTGCATGAACCACGCCACCACTTGCAGATGCGGCTGTGACCACGAGGTCCGGCTGATCCCTCCTCCCGAATGCGTACAGCCGGTTCCCGCCTATCGTGTAGACCCTGCCGTAAGCGATGTATGGTGATGAGCCGCCGTAGGGCGAACTCCAGAGTTCTGTGCCATTGTATGCATCGAGGCACTTCAGTCCGTTGTAGTTGAAGTGACCCGCGTTGACCCCGACAAAGACCTTGGCATCCCTCGAGACTGCGACCGAGTTCGTCCAGGAACCAATCTCTTCGCTGCCCCAGATCAGTGAGCCATTGCTCGCATTGAAACAGTATACACCACTGCCGGAAAATCCGGCACACCCACCAACGACATAGATGTGCTTCTTATCCGAGTCTCTCGGCGCAAAGTATGCT
>QBUV01000206.1 GCA_013572355.1 Candidatus Methanogaster sp. | reverse complement strand
CTTTTTCTCATCGCATAGCATTGGAATGTGCGCCACGATCTCTGGCGGGTTTATATCCTCGCTCACCAGCACAAGCTGGGCTACGCCACGCTCGACCGCTTTTGTGGTCTCGTTTGTGCCTTTCTTAATCTTTCCAGTATCTCTTGCAATTTCCAGCGATTCTAGTGCTTTATCACGCAATTCGTCTGGAGCCTCGTATGTTACATACATCTGTGCCATTTATATCTCCTTCTGGATTTAATCCGTCATCGGGATTTAACTCGATTCTTCGGTACCTATAATAGCAGCGAGGAGGGTATATATAGGTTGCTGTGCAGGATGATCACCGTGTCCATCACATCCATTCTCACAAAGGTTGGGAAAAACGAAATCTCGATTAACGAGGCTGAAGCGCAGATCAAACTCCTGCGTTTCAAGGAGATCTCAGAGATCGCAAGGATCGATTGCCACCGGTCAGAGAGAACCGGCATCCCCGAGGCGATTCTTGCAGAGGGAAAAAGTTCTGGCGATCTCGCTACGATCGTTGCGGCGTCACTGACCGGTGACGTGCGCATACTCATCACGCGAGTCTCGGATGCCCAGTTGCACGAACTGAAGTCGCACATCGAGGTGCCATACATGGTGTGGAACGAACGCGCCAGAACCCTTGTATGCGGCACCGCCCCCATCAAAAAAACAGGCGGGAGGGTCGGTATCATCACCGCGGGCACCGCGGACATCCCGGTTGCAGAGGAGGCGCGGGTCGCGGCAGAGGAGATGGGGTGCGATGTCGATCTGATCTATGATGCGGGTGCGGCAGGCATCCACAGGCTCTTTCCCGATCTCGGTCGGTTGATTGAGAAGGGCGTGGATGCGATCGTGGTTGCCGCTGGAAGGGACGGTACGCTTCCAACCGTGGTTGCAGGACTCGTGCCAGTCCCTGTGATCGGGCTGCCGGTCTCTGTTGGGTACGGCGCAGGTGGCAAGGGCGAGGCGGCGCTTCTCTCGATGCTCCAGTCATGCTCGGTTCTTACAGTCGTCAACATCGATGCCGGTTTTGTGGCAGGCGCGTTTGCAGCGAGGGTTGCGAACCTTGCCGCGGCAGCATCAGTAAAACCGGTGTGATAGAGATGGAGACCGTCACAAAATAACTTGATCCGGATGAACCCCCTTAAACAGATTCACAATATCAAATAACATTCGTGTAATTCGTACAATTCGTTTCATTCGTGTTTTATTTGTAGGTTTTTCGTAAAAAGTGATTAAATCATGAATGCCACGTTTGAACGAATGACACGAATCCGAACAGACGGATTGTTACACGGGCGCCAAACAGGAAGAACGGCGCCCAGCGATCCGGACGATTATGTTGTTATTCGTTACGACTCTTAAATTCCAAAAACGCCTCCACCACGCGTTCATTCTGCTCTGGCGTTCCGACGCTCACCCTGACAAGAGCATCTCCTGCACCGCGGAATGACAAACAGTCCCGCACGATGATTCCTTTGCGTGCAAGGAGATCGCACACCGCTCCTGACCGGTGCGGCGAGACATCCACGAGCACAAAGTTCGCTTCTGACGGATAGACCTTAAACGGGATCTCCGTTAACACTCTGCGCCCGTCCCGAACAAGTTTAATACTCTGTTTCAGGTGCGCATCATCGCCAAGCGCTGCTATGCCTGCCGCCGATGCAAGACTGCTGACCGAAAACGGGGTCGCATATCCCAGATATTCATCTCGCATCTGCTCGGGCATGACCGCGTAGCCAACCCGCATTCCTGCGAGCCCAAATGCCTTTGAGAGTGTGCGACCGACCACCAGGTTGTCGTATTCCCGCACAAGGTGTATCATGCTCATCCCTGCGAATTCGACGTACGCCTCATCGAGAAACACGACCGCATCGCAACCATCGCAGTCACCGCACCCCTCCAGGATCGCCCGGAGATCTGACTCTGGTACCAGGTTTCCGCTCGGGTTGTTAGGGGAGCAGAGAAAGATGACCCGCGTCTCATCTGTCACCTGTGATATGATCGCCTGCGGATCGAAGCCAAAGTTCTCGTCTCTCGGTACGAAGACCGGGGTGCCGTGATGCGTGCGTGCCGTGATGCCATAGTAGCTGAAGGTCGGCACCGGTATGATCGCAACTCCCGGCATCAGCATCCGCATCAGGGTATCGATGACCCCGTCCATCCCCGCGCTTGCCACGATGTTTGCGCCTGGGTAGCCGGTGTACCCGGATAACGCATCGCAGAGACCCGATGCATCGCTATCAGGGTATATGCTGACCTCGTTTGCGTGCTCGATTATGGCTCTGACCGCGGCAGGCGCGGGTCCGAGCGGGTTTTCGTTCGATCCGAGTTTGATGATCGCATCTGCCGGGATGTTGTACTGCTCGCTAATCTCCGCGATCGATCTGCCGGGCACGTACTTGGTGTTGGGGCTGGTGCCGGTGCTGGGTAGAGGTTTCATGGTCTGTGATTGGTTTTTTTCGTGCTTGCTTTAACTTTGTTGTGGTTGCTCGGGGGATGCCCTGTGTTTTGTGGCGTTTGGCTTGATGCTCAAGCCAGAGAATCCAATAACTATGTCTCAGTTTGTGGGACTTTTCAGTCCCTTCTGGTTGTATTATGCCAAACCGCATCGTTTTGTAGCTTTCGAGCTTTCGGAAAGATGATTCAGATGATAAGATGGCTTTCGGCAAACTGTGTGCAAGTCTTGAACACGAATGGAACGAATGCCACAAATTACACGAATATGGCAGTTATTTCCCATACCGTGATATTCGTTTAAACGTGAGCGTTCGTGATTGCTTACGGAGTTATATATCCAAAAGCGCGAGTTCGCGGAGAAAGCAGCCTCAACCCTCAACCCCCAGCCCCTGTAACTCTACGTACTGACTTCGCCGCATTCTTTCGCAGTATCGCATTCTGCGGAATATTTGTGGCAATTTATGGAGGATCTCT
>QBUV01000101.1 GCA_013572355.1 Candidatus Methanogaster sp. | reverse complement strand
TACCTCCCCACCCTGAAGGGGGTGGGGGTCTTCGTCTTTTTTTATGGTGCGTCTTTGCGTCTCTACAGTCTGATAGTCCCCGACGGGTTCTCAAGACTGAGCATAATGAGAAGATAATCCTTGAGATGCCTCGTTATCAGGAAATTGTGCCTGACATGCTCTTTTCCAGCCTCTCCGAGTCTCCGGGAAAGTTCCGGATTCTTCAGGAGATTTGCGATCTTGAATGCCGCGCCATCGACCGAATGCACAAGATACCCTGTAACGTCATTGACGATCTGCAGCGGGATTCCGCCTGTCGCGCCGCCGATTACCGGCTTTCCTTTCCAGAGCCCTTCTGAAACCACCAGTCCGAACCCTTCCTTCAGCGATTTCTGCATGATAACGGTCGATGCCCGCTGGAATGCATTGATCTCGATATCGGAAAACGGAGGGGACCCGAGCAGCACGTGTATGTCCTCTTCGCCATCCGCCTTCTCCATGACCTCGTGATAGACGCCCATACCTTCAGGATCGTCTGATGCGACCCCACCTGCAAGGATTAACTGGCAGTCGATCCGCTTTTTCACCAGTTTGTATGCATCGATCACTCCAGGAAGATCCTTCAACCGGTCGAATCTTGATACCTGTGTTATGATCGGTTTATCCATACAGATTCCGTATTTATCAAGGACTCTGCCGATATCGCCCTGTGAGAGTTCGATGTTCTTGTCGCTCAGCGGATCGATGGAAGGCGGCACAAGAAACTCCCTGATCCCGAGATCGGGTCTTGCGAACATCGGTGTCGAGAAGATCGATGCATCGTACTTCGAGATGGGTTCCTTTAGAAAGTTCCAGATATGAGGGTCAGGGTTCGATACATCGATATGGCACCGCCATATCCACTTCCCTCTCTGCTTCACATCGATCAGTGCAGCCGGCTGGGGGTCGTGGATGAATACAAAATCAGAATCGAGATCCATCTCCTCTGAATTGACCTTGTTCCAGTGCAGGTACGTCTCGAACATCTCCTTTCTTCGCGTAAGTTCTCCGATCTCGCTTTTAAGATCGTCCAGCACGCTGACCGGCTCGTGTGCTACAGGAACCTCGACTGCACCATTTACCCTGCCATGAAGCACATTGTGAAAAGTCTTTGTGATAGAAAAAAACTCGTCATCCCCTCTTATTATGTTCCATTCGGTCTCGATGCCAAGCCCCTTTAGTAGTGGGATCATACTGCTCAAGATCTCTGCCACGCCCCCGCCTGAGTAAGTGGCGTTGATGTGCAGAACCCTGCCTGATATGTGTTCCGCAAGCAGTTCAATGTCTTCGAGCAGACCCCTCTCAACGATATCCTCGTAATCCCAGATCGATCTCGTTTCGTTCATATATGCTCCCAGAAATATCCTTCAATGATCCGCACGATCTCGTTTCTCAGGGCATCCATATTTGCAAACCCGTAAGGGTAGAGGCTATCCAGCTTTTCTATCAACTCATGGCTATCGTTCCTGAGTATCCAGCGCGACAGTTCCTTGTAGTGCTCCCCGCCAAGCAACCTGCTCGCAATGAAATAATGGAATATAGAGTCCAGATCGATCTCCTTTATAGTCTCCAGTGCCTCGTTCATGTTTGTCACCACATGCCTCGTCGGGAATGTGACGCTGATGCACCTGATGAAGTAAAACTCCTGACCCACATCAGCCCTGCGGCTAACATCATACATCGCCATATAATCCTCGATTATGCGGATGAGCTCCTCCCGAAGCGCCTCTATGTCTGGGAATTCACGCAGGTCAAGGTTGGCAAGCCGTTCGGCAAGCACGGGTTCGTGCAGCGCATCGATGATCCAGTGTGCAAAATCGTTCGGATACCCGATTGGGAGGAAGTGGGAATCAAGGAGCGCATGGTAGACATGGTTGAAGATGGAACTCTCATCGATCTCTTTTATGGCTGCAAGCAACTCGGGAAGGTCTCTTGCCTTTTTTCCTGTAAGTTCGAACTGGTATCGCGCCCTGTAGAATGTAAGATCAGTCATATCTTTCCCCCCATTTCAGTGCCCAAATCCGGTCATGACCTCGCTCCATACGTCCCAGACCACGCTTGCGCCTTCCTCTATATAACACTGCGCAGCGGTCTCGTAACCTCGTTCCCCGATGCATTCGGAATCATCCGGGCTTGCTAACACTGTATTAATCTTATCTACCAGTTCCGGAACGTTCCCGGGCTCGAAGGTGTACCCGTTAAGCCCATCCATCACCAGTTCAGAGACGCCAGCACCGGTGCTCACGACAACCGGTTTTCTGTACATCCATGCCTCCACCACGACCAGGCCAAAGCCCTCTGTGTGGGATGGGAACACCAGCAGATCGCATCGTTTGTATGCTGCTTTCAGGACGTTATCCGGCATAAATCCTGTAAATATAACTCTATCCCCCAGTCCAAGGTCGCTCACAAGTTTTTTCAGGTACACGTTCCAATCAGATCCCTTAGGATGAGCCAGACCCCCTTTCTCGCTGCTTGTGAAACTGCCATTTCCGATAAGCATCAATTTTGCGTTTGGTACCTGCTGGAGTGCTTTGATTGCAATATCCTGCCCTTTTATCGGATCCATCCTTGCCACCGCCAGAATGAGCGTATCATCCTCATTTATGCCGAATCGTTTGCAGAACTCGTCAGACTCCGCGTCCGACGGATCGGTCCACCTGTACTGGTTGATGTAAGGGTAGGTCTGGTATGCCCTTCCCTGATAGCCAGCCCGTATCAAGCCCTCGAGATCACGTTTGCAGCTGACGATGACCCCGCCAAAGGACTCGACGCACCGGATGATGAACCGCCTGATATGACCTGAGGTGTGGTCCAGGTTAAACGGGATGTGCCACCGGAAGACCGTTGGCGCTGCAAGCCCGATCATGTTCCCGACGAGCAACTGGTGGAAATCGTGAATATAGAAGACATCGATCGGGAGCAGTTTAAACATCTTATCCGCGCAGAGCCAGTTGTACCTCGCATAAGCAGAGAACTCGACTGCGCCAACCGGTTTCCGCTCGATATTATGAATCTCTGCCCATATCCGCTCCTTAAGCCGGGTGTAGGGCGCGACATACTTAGGCTCAAGCGTGATGCTGTGTATAAGAATATCATCGACAAGCACGCGCTCCGGACCCATCATGTTCAGCGATATCCAGTGCGCATCATCTATCAAACCCCTCTCGATCATCAGGTTCTGCATCGGATAAACCATCTTCGGAACACCGCCAGGGGCAAACTCGTAATCCACCCCCTCTGTAAGGTAGTTAAAAGGCACAGGATCCGGAAGCGTCCCGTATTTATCAAGCAACTCACCGTAGTCCAGTTTAAACCTGAGCAGGGGCGTCTGCGTGACTATGCATATCTTTGGTTTATCCATGTACAAACTCCTTTACACCGTCTCCGGTTAATATCTATCATTCCGACGCTATATTGTATAAACATGGCTATACCAAAGACCCATCCCAGATACCAGTCCCTCTGCATAAGAGAGCGTCTGACCGATGGCGTCCGCACAGGCATCACATCGCAGGTCGGCTTGATCGCGCACGGACGCGGCGAGGCGTTTGACTACCTGCTCGGTGAATGCACGACCGGATCTGCGATGCGTGCGGAAGAGGCAGCGGTCGCGATGCTTCTTGCTGCAAGCCGCCCGGTGCTCTCGGTAAACGGCAATGTCGCAGCGCTGGTGCCAGATGAGATCATCGAACTTGGCAGGGTTCTTGATGCAGGAATCGAGATAAACCTCTTTTACAGGACGGAAGAGCGGGTACGCGCGATTGCGGATCATCTGCGCCTGCGTGGCGCATCCGGCGTGCTTGGCGAGCATCCTGATGCAGCGCTTCACCCGCTCCCGCTTGACCATCCCAGATCGCGGGTATGCAAGAGCGGCATCCATGATGCGGATGTGGTGCTTGTGCCGCTTGAGGATGGTGACCGGTGTCAGGCGCTGGCAGACATGGGGAAATCCGTGATTGCGATCGACCTGAATCCGCTTTCACGGACTGCGAAGGCGGCAACCGTCACGATCGTCGATAACGTGGTACGTGCGATCCCGAATATGATCAAGCTCACACTCCGGATGAAAGATCTCGATGCGGACCGGCTGGATAATATCATCTCGCGGTATGACAACGAAGAGACGCTTCGGGCTGCGATCGAGGAGATCGTGACGCGCGGGGTTACCGGGGTGGGACCGCGTAACCGACTTTGTAACCGCGCATAATTAACCTGAACAAAATTAACCGGGTCTTTGGTATCTCGCGTTGCGGTGACCAAAACCCCGGAGACTTTTTTTTATATTTTCGAAACAAGGGTTTTTGGAAAACCACAGAGGACACAGAGGACACAGAGTTACACAGAGGGGGCGAAAGATAAAAATAACAACTCTCTGTGATCCTCTGTGCTCTCTGTGGTTTAATCTTCCTTATCATAACCGGATCCCCAGGGAGAAGTGAAAAAGTGCATCGACGCGAATTACAGAGAGAGCCACGAACATCTTTATGTGATCGCAGCGCAAGGGTTGGCTGATGGACATCGAGGGATACGCAAAACGAGGGCTCAGCCGGCACGACCCGGACCTCGAACAGAAACTTACCGACCGGATACTCGAGATCAAAGACATCTCCCGGAAGAGAGCGCGTGATATCGCCATCGCAACGATCACAGAAGCGCGTGCCACGCTACGCCCCGCAGGAGAGATCCTCGCCCCGATCACGTCAGGGATCACGATGGGTGAGTTCGGTGTCGGGTCGAGGGGTGCCGGCGATTTTTATGCGCACGAGAAGATCGCGGAGGTGATCGGAAAGACCGATGCCATCGTCGATTCGTCACACCTCGACGATTCGGGCGTGGTGCGCATCTCAGGGCAGGAGGATCAGGACCGGTACGTCGTTTTGAACATCGACGGCATCCACTCACGGTTAAGCGATTTCCCGTTTCTTGCAGGGTTTCATGTAGCACGTGCCGCACTCCGGGACATCTATGTGATGGGCGCACGCCCGGTTGCGATGTTGTCAGACATACACGTCGCAGATGACGGCGATGTCGGGAAGATCTTCGATCACATCGCAGGCATATCAGCAGTCGCCGAACTGACGCACGTGCCGCTTGTCACCGGAAGCACGCTTCGGATCGGTGGCGACATGGTGATAGGGGACCGGATGACCGGCGGCGTCGGAGCTGTCGGGATCGCCAGTGATCTCACAGCACGCATCGATGCTGCGCCCGGCGACGTCATCCTGATGACAGAAGGCGCAGGGGGCGGCACGATCTCGACTGCTGCACTCTATTACGAGATGCACGATGTCGTTGATGAGACGATCAACATCACATTCATAGAGGCGTGCGAGGCGCTCTTTGCGGCTGATCTCCCGGGAAGAATCCATGCGATGACCGATGTCACCAATGGCGGGGTACGCGGCGATGCCAAGGAGATATCGAGAACCGCCAGAGTGAAACTGGTCTTTTATGAAGAGAAGATGCGAAATTTGGTGAATCCGAAAGTTCTTTCGATGCTTGAGTCGCTTGAGATCGATTATCTCGGGGTGTCGCTCGATGCGCTTCTCTTGATCGCGCCGCCTGGCGCTGCATCTGACATTATGGGTGCGATCAGGGGTGCAGGGGTCAAGATCGATGTGGTTGGCGAGGTGTGCGAAGGCGAGGGTGCCGAACTGATCATCGATGGCGAGGTCCGCGACTTCACGCCGCGATTTCGGGAGTCGGCATACACCCCGATCAAGAAACTGGTCGGCGAGGCAGCGCCAGATGATTACGAGCGGATGTGTGCGGCTGTCGACCATGCAGCGGCGGAGGCGGCGGAGAAGAGGGATCTGGTGGTTGCGAGAGTGCGAGACGCGTAAACTCGTTTCCGGTGCTGGTGCTGTTGACCTATGAAGTGGCGGAGAAGAGGTGGCGGCGCCGATGATTTCAGGGGACCGGGTCAGAACCAGTCTGGTAAAGACGGTATCGTCGACACCCCGTACCCGATCCCCGGCGGCAGCAGTGTGGATCGATACCCGCTCATGCACCCATGGACTGGTGACACGCCGCAGAAAGGCGACCTCAACGGCGACGGCATCCTCACCCCCGCGGACGCCGCGATCGCGCTCCGGATCGCAGCCAGCGGCGCACACGACGACGCAGCCGATGTCAGCGGCGATGGCAGCGTCACCTCGCTCGACGCGCTCATGATCCTGCAGGCGGCGGCTGATGCAATAGATTTATGAATCCCATATCATAGAAATATCCTTATGATGAATGCTTATGAATTCCAGGCAACGGTGACGCCAGATCACAAATTAAGCATTCCCGATGCATTATTTGGAAAGTTTGAGACGCACAAAACGATTCGAGTGATCGTTCTGATCGACGAATCAGCGGATGAAGAACAAGCATCGGCACACCTGACTGCTGAACAGTTCTTCGCCGGATATGATGATTCTGATGCCGTTTATGATCAATAGCGGGCATGTTCAGGATCATCCGGTCTGGCTTGCAAAGGTAGATTACGAACGAGCGCAAGAGGTAGGAAACCCGAATTAGATCTCGAGCACAACAATGACCCAACCACAAGATCACCTCACAGAAAAGTCAGACCGGTACAGACGGCTGCTTGCCGACGCGCTCTCAACAACGAGCGTCGTGCCTGATGGATCGTCGCACCTCCACGCCGTCGCAGAGGATTATTTATTAATGGCGGAGTCCTATTACAATGATGGCGTCCATTTCCTCGATGGGGGCGACCGGGTCAATGCGCTGGTCGCTTTCAGTTACGGACATGCATTTATCGATGCCGGCATTCGGCTGGGCGTCTTCTGTGAGATGAAACAATGAATTACAGCGTGACGATGGAAGCGGCATGGACAGTGCGGGACGTAAAGACCGTAGATGATGCTATCGGTGTTGCTATCTCGGAGACGGGCAAGCGATTTCACCCGAAACTCAGCTTCGTGGATATCGAAGTCGGATCGATCGTGTGCCCGAGCTGCGGCGAAGAGGCGGAAGCAGCGGTGCTGGTCGCAGGTACCGCACTTGTTGGGCTGATATTCTCGATGAAGGTCTTCGATGCGGAAAGCGAGGAACATGCGGCACGGATCGCCAAATCGATGATCGGGCGTGCACTAAAGCGCGTGCCCCTGCGCGTGATCGAGGTTGCGGAATGGAACGGATAGGCGAGGTACTGAGAAACGGCGCATACACCTGGAAGCAAAACCCGATTCTGTGCGCTCCGTACATCCTTGATGCAATTGCAGAGTTTATCTTCTTCGCGCTCGTGTTTGCAGGGCTTGTTGTGGTCATCGGCACCGACATATTCATGGCGATCGGATCCGGGATATCAGAGATCATGCAGGCGTTACAGAACACAGGAGAGCTCTCGCCCGAGGTGTTCGAAGCGATGATTGGGGTCTATCAGTTGGCAGTGCCATTCACCAGAGTCTTCGTTGTCGCACTCATCATCCTGCTTATCGGGAGTGTACTGATCCGCACGTTCTTCGAGGCTGGGGCGGTTGGCATGGCAAAGAATGCAACCATGACCGGCACCACACGGATGAATGACCTCTTCTGGTACGGGAGGCGGAGCACAGTCAGTCTGTTTCTTGCCAATGTCGTGATCGTGCTCATAATTCTCGCCGGAATCGTATTTCTGGTGCCAGGCATCCTGCTGCTCGATGCGTCAGATAGCAGCGGGATGGCTGCGGCTGCCTTTGCCATCGGAATTATTTTATGGATCGGATATATGATCATCCTCTCGATCGGGCTTGCGCCGGTCACATACGCACTCGTCATCGATAACAAAGGTCCGATCGAAGGCATCGAGAGGGGGTGGAAGTTCTTTTCGAGCCATAAACTTGATGTTTTTCTGATGTGGGTCGTGATGTTTGCGATAGCTATGCTTATCTTCACAGTCGGGCAGATATTTTTCATACATCCGGTTACAACAGTGATCTGGCCGTTCGCTGCCACATTGATCAATATCTGCATCGTTATGCCGCTTATTACGGTCTGGTGGACGCGCCTGTATCTCGACAGGGAGATGCTTGCGGCAGGCACTCCGGCGGCAGCACTATCATAGAGGCGGAGTCTTACAAAACGATTGAATCCACACCCCCATAAACAAGGTTGATGAACAGCCACCGCCCACCAGTTACCAGATGCTTGACCTGCTGATACTCTCGGTACTGATCGGCTTTGCGCTCGGCTTGATCTCAGGGCTCATCCCTGGCATACACACGAACAACTTTGCGCTGATCCTGCTTGCGCTCTCTCCTGCCATCGCAGACCTCGGATTCTCAAATATCCACATAGCGGCGATGATTCTTGCAAACTCGATCACGCACACCTTCCTAAACATCATCCCCTCGGTGTATCTCGGAGCGCCTGACGCAGATACCGCGCTTGCAGTGCTGCCGGGTCACGCCATGCTGCTTGACGGGATGGGGATGGCAGCGATCAGGTTGTCAGCCCTCGGCAGCGCAGGGTCGATCGTCGTGTCGTTGCTGATCGCAGCTCCGCTCGTCCTCTTCTTCGGGCATTATTACGACTTCATGCGCGAGAATATGGGCTGGATCCTGCTGATGATCGTTCTGCTCATGATTCTCACCGAATCCGGCAGATACGTCGAGGGGCAGGGGTCGCTCGTGCATCTGAAGTACAAATTCTACGCGGTTGTGGTTCTCCTGCTCTCCGGCATTCTCGGAGCGATCGGATTTGGGAATACAGATCTGATGCACCCGTATTTCCAGTTTGGCTCACCTTCAATTCTTCTTTCGCTGCTGACCGGTCTCTTCGGCGCGTCCGTGCTCCTGATCAGCGTGCTTACGAAATCAGTCCTGCCTGAGCAGCGCCAGCATCCACTGAATCTCAAGTCGCGGTGGGTGCTGCGCGGCATCGCGGTTGGCAGCATCGCAGGAGCGATTGTTGCGTGGCTTCCAGGCGTCTCTTCAGGTGTTGCAACGGTGCTCGCACGGTTAGCGATCAGAGGAGATCTCGAACACCACCAGACAAGGGCAATGGAGTTTATCGTCTCGGTTTCCGGTACAAACACCTCCAACGCTGTTTTCGGATTGATCGCGCTCTTTATCATCGGTTATCCGAGAAGCGGCGCGATGGTTGCAGTACGGGATCTGGTTGGCGAAACGCTGGATTTCCATCTGGTTCTGCTTTTCCTGATTGTTGTCGTGCTCGTTTCGATTGCGGCTTATGCTGCCACGATATTCATCGGAGATCTTGCCCCCTCTGTGCTCGCACGCTTCGACTACCAGAAAATATGCATGGCGATCCTTATCGGGCTTGTCGTGATGGTGATTTTGTTTAATGGCGCCTTCGGGCTCGCCGTCTTCCTTGCAGCGGTACCGATCGGGATGCTTCCATACTACATGGGCGTCAAGAAGAGCCATGCGATGGGCGTGCTCCTGCTGCCTGTGATGATGTATTATTTTGGGGTGGGGTGAGCTCGTGTGCGATCCCCGTCCCGTGAAATGGGCAACTGAATGAATGCATCGTGAATGCATCCGGCATCAGGAGCCGGTTTACGATTTATGAGTGTGTCCGACCATACGCCGCCGCAGCCTCGACAAACCCCTTGAATAGCGGCGCTGGCTTCTCAGGTCTCGATTTAAACTCGGGATGGAACTGGCACCCGATAAAGAACCTGTGTGATGGAATCTCCACAATCTCCATCCGGTTCTTGTTCTTTCCGGAAAAAACCATACCCTGTGACTCAAAACGACCGATGTACTCCGGGTTCACCTCGTACCGGTGCCTGTGCCGCTCGATGATACTCAGGCTGCCGTACAGTCGGTGGGCAAGCGATCCCTCGACAAGCACTGCCTCATAGTTCCCGAGACGCATACTCCCGCCCATATCTGTGACGTCGTGCTGCTCCGGAAGGAGATCGATCACAGGATGCGCGGTATCACCGAACTCCGAACTGTTCGCATCCCCAAATCCGAGCACGTTTCTTGCAAACTCAACGACAGCCAGTTGCATGCCGAGGCAGAGTCCGAGAAACGGCACGTCGTTCATTCTGGCGTATTCGATCGCCCGGATCTTCCCATCGATCCCGCGCTCACCAAATCCGCCCGGAACGAGGATTCCGTCAAACCTCTCGAGGGCTGCCCGAACCTCTGCTGCGTCATGGAGGCTCTCTGAATCGATCCATCCGATATCGACCTTGCAGCCGCATTCAATCCCGGCATGCTTGAGCGATTCCCGGATGCTCGTGTAAGCATCCCTGAGATTGATATATTTCCCGACAACGGCGACGGATATTTTTTCCCCACCCTCATTGATATTATTCATTCGTTTAACGAGTTCCTGCCATCCTGTGTGGTTACCGCTCTTTTTAAGTTCGAATCTTTCCCTGAGATAATCTGGTAACCCCTCTTCCTCGAATATCAGTGGAACATGGTAGATATCCTCAGCATCGGGAGCGCTGATGACCGCATTTGTTGGGACATCGCAGAAGAGTGCGATTTTTTCCTTTGCCTCCCTTTGCAGCATGGACGAACACCTGGCAACGATGATGTTCGGATAAAGCCCGAGTTCCCTTAGCTCCTTCACCGAATGCTGGGTCGGTTTGGTCTTCTGCTCTCCTTGCGCATCGATCGGAACGAGCGTCACATGCACGAGCGCGAGATCACGGGGTGCCTCTTCCCGCTGCATCTGCCGTGCTGCTTCGAGAAACGGCATGGACTCAATGTCACCAACCGTGCCACCGATCTCGATCAAGCAGATATCTGCCCCGCTTGCCCCTGCCACCGTCCGAATCTGTTCCTTGATCTCGTTTGTAATATGCGGGATGATCTGCACCGTGCTCCCAAGATAATCGCCCCGCCGCTCCTTTTCGATCACTGCCCTGTATATCTTCCCTGTGGTGATGTTGTGGTCGCTTGAGAGTTCGGTATCGAGGAACCGCTCGTAGTTGCCGAGATCGAGATCGACCTCGCCGCCATCCTTCAACACAAAGACCTCGCCGTGCTGGAACGGGCTCATGGTTCCGGCATCGATATTGATATACGGATCGATCTTGATCGCTGTCACCTCGTACCCCTTGCCCTTCAGGATTCTTCCGATGGATGAGGAGGTGATGCCCTTGCCAAGACCGCTCATGACCCCGCCGGTGACGATTACGTATTTCATGCTGGTTATTTGGGTGGTCAAGTGTGTTAAAACATCGGTGCGGTACCTTCGACCGGCATTTCATAGTTGTTGGCTACTGATGGCTTTATCGTATCCCAGATGCCTGCGCGACGCTAAAATTTTCAGTTCTCACGCCCGCGTCCGCAGTCTTGCAACCACCGCTTCCACCTGCCTGACAGCCGTCCCGATGTACTGGTACGGATCCATCGCAGCCGCAATCTCGTCAGCGTCGAGATGCGCGGTAACGGCATCCCGCTCAAGCAGCACGTCCAGAAGATGCTTCCCACCCTCCTGAGCCGCAATCGAGCACTCCCTGACGATGCTGTGCGCTTCCTGCCTGCCTGTGTGCTCTGCAAGCCGGATCATCACGGATTCTGCCATGTTCAAGCCATTGAGCAGATCGAGGTTTCGCTTAATATTTTCGGGATAGAATCTGAGATTAGTTATAATCCGCGTCGTCAGGTTGATCAGATGATCCGTGAGCACAGATGCTTCCGGAAAGACGATTCGTTCGCAGGAGGAGTTTGTGAGGTCCCGCTCATCCCAGAGCGTGTTATTCAAAAGTTCCGGCTCAACCATCGCCCGGACGATCCGCGCAAGTCCGCACACCTGCTCTGATTTGATCGGGTTTCGCTTGTGCGGCATCGTCGAGGATCCGACCTGCTTCTTCCCAAATCCCTCCGATATCTCCGCGATCTCGCTTCGCTGCAGGTTTCTCACTGCCGTGCAGATCTTGTCAAGCGTCGTTGCGGTGTTTGCCATCCACATCACGAACTCGGCGTGGCGGTCGCGCTGGACGATCTGGTTTGCGATCTCGACAGACCCGATGCCGAGGTATTCCATCGTCTTCTGCTGTATCACGATTCCCGCCTCCCCAAACGATGCTTGCGTCCCGACAGCGCCGCCGATCTTGCCGACAACGAGCCTCGGACGCAGTTGATCCAGCCGCTCGATATGCCGGTCAATCTCACACGCCCACAACGCAAACCGCATCCCGTACGTCGTCGGAACCCCGATCTGCCCGTGCGTGCGCCCTGCGCAGACCGTCTGCTTGTGCGCATCAGCCTGCCCGACGAGAACATCGAGCAAGCGATTCAGTTTATCCCGGAGGATCGATATCGCATCACGGAATTGGAGCGCTGTTGCGGTGTCGAGGATATCGTTTGATGTCGCACCGAAATGCACCCATTTGCCGGCATCGCCGCACTGCTCAGCGATAGCAAGCACCAGAGCCATCACATCGTGCTGGATCTCGTCCTCGATCTCATTTACCCGGGCAAGCGTTACCGCACCTACTTTTTCTGCGATAACGCCTGCGTCCCCTGCCGGGAACAGTCCCGCATCCGCTTCTGCCCTTGCAAGCGCGCTCTCCACGGATAGCAGCTTTTCGAGACGTGCCTCCTCGCTCCACACCGCCTTCATTTCATCTGTCCCGTACCGGTATTCGATTGGGTGAATCGCCATCCGTTTCATCTATAATGAGTCAAGTTTATGAATATTGCGGTTCATGGCACGGTACGAGGATCGCTCTGGAAGCACGAGGAATGGATGTGTGGATCCGACAGAAATGGCATGGCAGATCTTCAAAGAAGAATCAGAGTGGTTCTGCGAGTAATTGAGAACGTATCATGGATTTTCAATGTATGATGAGGAAAAAACACGGTTTGGAAATATTGAATGGATTCGAGGAGAAGATGGCCGGGATACAATGAAAAAAGATTTAGCCGACCTTAAATATACCTCCAGAGAGATTAAGAAAAAGAGCAAGAAGATATACCGCCAGATCCTTGCAGAGTCCGAAAACCTTGATTGCGGAAATTTCGAGGCGATCGAAACGGATGACCTTGCCAGCATATTCGGATTGTATGACCGGTATTTCTTCAATAGATTTTTCCATAATAATTATAAAGAGAAGATCTCTTTTCGCCTGTCACGGAGAATGACCAGGGCAGCAGGGAGGATCGCGTACACGAAAGATGACGGGAACTATACGATCTCGTTATCAACGACGCTCGTCTCGCAGACGTTTCATGATGTCAAGCGAGAGGTGACGGTAAACGGTATCGTCTGCCATGATCGGCTGGAAGCGACTATGTGTGTTCTGGAACATGAGATCATCCATCTCATGGAGTGGGTACTGTTTGGTAAAACGAGTTGTTCCAAACCCCGTTTCAGGCGTTTGAGCCGTAATATCTTTGGTCATACCGATGTTACCCACCAACTGGTGACTCAGGCAGAACGTGCCCATAAAAGATTCAACCTGCGAATAGGGGATGAAACGGTGTTTGAATATGATGG
Organism: Candidatus Methanogaster sp.; assembly: GCA_013572355.1. Taxonomy (GTDB): domain Archaea; phylum Halobacteriota; class Methanosarcinia; order Methanosarcinales; family Methanogasteraceae; genus Methanogaster_A. The sequence goes on along the minus strand of QBUV01000101.1, from coordinate 12,358 downwards.
GAAGACATATCACGGAGTCATATCCCGCATAACCAAACGTGCCACGGTTATGGTCAGGGATTCGGATGGGCACTTCCAGGATTCCCAGGGAAACCGGTATAGCAAGTATTACGTTCCTATTCAGCACCTGAACCGATCAAAAGGCGGATATAAATCAGATTGATCGGTCAGCGTCATCAGCGATTCTTGATCGGTATCCGCCAATACCATCGCTCTTTTTTCACAAAACGGACAAAATCCATCCGATAACGGATAGTTTTATATACCCGCATCTCAAGTCCGAAGCATGGGCCGATACCAGTTGCGATGCCTGCATTGTAACCAGACGCTTGCGGATCATTACACACTCCGGTGCCACGATGACGCGCTGCTCCGCACAGAATACCATGAGAAACGGCTAATCCTACGAGACCTCCCTGGACTCTGGAAGTTTCAGGAATGGCTCCCGGTCTCGGGAAGCATGGAGGTCGGTGATGCGCCTGCCACCTACAGAAGCGAAGGACTTGCACGGGAACTGGGGCTGCACAATTTATACATCAGTTTCAACGGATATTTCCCTGAGCGGGGGGCTTTTATCAAGACATGCAGTTTCAAGGAACTCGAATCGCCCCCGACATTCCAGAGATCGGCTGAACACGGCAACGGGACGCTCGTGATCGCTTCCGCGGGCAATACCGGACGGGCATTTGCAGAGACCGCGTCAGATGCGGGACTGCCACTCGTCGTCGTGATACCGGAGTCGAATATGTACCGCCTCTGGATCACGAACGAGATCTCAGACTCGATCCGAGTGATCGCTGTCGATGGGGACTATTACGATGCGATCGTTCTTGGGGACCGGATCGGGCAGATGGACGGGTTCCGGAGCGAGGGCGGCGCAAAGAACGTTGCCAGACGGGATGGGATGGGTATCGTGATGCTCGATGCCGTGCTGTGCATGAAAACGCTTCCGGATCATTATTTTCAGGCGATCGGCTCTGGAACCGGCGGCATCGCTGCATGGGAGGCATCACTCCGGTTGATCGGGGACGGGAGATTCGGAGACAGGATGCCACAACTCCATCTGGCACAGGATTCCATGTTTGCGCCGATATTTAATGCATGGTCACACAGCCGAAGCACAATTGCGCCTGAGGACGTGCCAGATAAATCACGGATCAGAGGGACGTACACAGACATACTCTCGAACAGGAATCCCCCGTACGCTATAAGGGGCGGGGTCGCAGACGCACTTGTTGATACTGCGGGGCAGGTTTACGCGATCGATAGCGGCGAGGCGCGCGATGCGAAGCGATTGTTCGAGGACTCTGAAGGCGTGGATATCCTGCGTCCGGCTGCTATCGCTGTTGCTGCGCTATGCCGTGCAGTCAGCAGCAATTCTATAGATCCTGATGACCCGGTTCTGCTCAATATCACTGGAGGCGGATTATCACGGCTGAAGGACGATTATGCACCCAACCACCTGAGTGCTGATCTTCTGGCGACTGATGAGAACAACGATGAACTTATGGAGGTACTATTGCTATGACAGATATTTCTACTGATATTTCCGATATCACGATTTTGTGCGGAGTTGATAAGGATTGCAACCCCGAATCCGTCGGTGAAATAAAGATAAAGGCAGGAGAGATCGTTGGCATCGTCGGACCGACAGGTTCTGGAAAAAGCACGCTCATCTCAGATATCGAACAACTCGCCTGCGGGGATACTCCTTCGAGGAGAAAGATACTTATCAATGGCGAAGAGCCGGATCAGATACTGCGGAGAGATACAAAAAAGAAAAGGATCGCGCAGTTGTCGCAGAATATGCGTTTTCTTGCGGACATGAACGTTCTGGACTTCCTGCGGATGCATGCAAAGAGCAGGGGCAAGAACTCGGATACGCCGCAGCGGACGATACGAACAGCGAATACGCTGACTGGCGAGCCCATATCAGAGGATAGCCAGCTAACAATCCTAAGCGGCGGGCAGTCAAGGGCGCTGATGGTCGCAGACATCGCAATCATCAGCGATTCGCCTGTGGTGCTGATCGATGAGATCGAGAACGCTGGGATTCGGAAGAGAGAAGCGCTTCGATTGCTGGCAGGCAAAGGGAAGATCGTTCTTGTGGTGACGCATGATCCAGTGCTTGCGCTGATGACAGAGCGGCGCATCGTTATGAAGAACGGCGGCATCACCGGCATCATCGAGACCGCGGAAACCGAGCGAGAGGTTTGTGCACATCTATCAGAGCTGGATGAATACATGATGGAACTGCGCGATGCGATCAGGTGCGGACGCTCGGTTGAGGGGTCGTATCTGGATGCTTTCCGCTCGGCAGGCAGTCTCTGATCGCACATGCGAGTAAGTTGTGGCAAATCAGCAAACTGAGCATGGAAACGATTAGATTGACGGAATCAGTGTAATCGGCGTTAACCTGTGGCTAAAAACTTTTATCATCCACAGATTACACAGATGAACACAGATTACGTCGTTTATACTGTCGGATTCGTTTAAAGATTCCACACAGTATTGAGCAAGTTCCCATGGTCTGTAATACCAATCACCGATCCCCCGATAGTATCTCAGCAATCGCACGGATATCTGCATCAGTCTTAAACGATGTTCCCGAAAAATGCGTTCTGGATGCCGCAAACCCGGAATCACGAAGTTTATCGACTACATCATCGATCTTGATCGGCGGAATCTTAAGTGCGCGGCAGATCTTGTGTTGATCATAGAATGTCGGGGCATCGATCTCGTCTCTGCACATCTCCACGAGTTTGATCGATTTTTTATCAGATTCCCGATCGACCATCTCAGAAAGAACCGATCCCAGAAACGCATGATCGTGCAGCCGTCCGAGCCACAGGGGACCAGTCGCCACAATCCGCGACCCGCATACCTGGCATCTATCAGAGATCACGGGCGCAAGACCGGATGCCCATGTCCTGAAACTACAGTGGCGGCAGTGTGCGATGAAACCAAGTTCTTGCATCGACTTATCAGCAGAAGAAATGCTTTTCAGCACCCTTGCATACACGCGGACATAATGCCGTCTCGCATAAGCGAGTAGCGGAACCATCGCCTTCTCCTGTACCGCAAGCGCACGTGCGATCGCGCCCATCAGCACCCGAACCCCGATCTCGGCGTGATACTCGTTGTTCATCGGCACAGACGCGTATTTGCGGATCCCTGCGTTCAGGTGCGCCCCGCAGAGCGGTGCAGTGTCGGTCGCGGTTATGCAGAGCATCCTCCTGGCAGAGCGTGATGCCGCGGCAAGGAACGGCGCAGGCGATCCGAACGGGTCGATATCGACGACATCGAACCGTCTCTGGTGGAGCAGGACGTTCGCATCCTCGTTTGTGACAACGCAGGACGATTGCAGGTTGTTTGAGGTGATATTTTGCCGGATCAGGTATGCGGCATCCGGATCCCGGTCGTTGAGTGTGACTGCAAGCTTAAGTTCCGTTGCGGCACGCAAGCCCCGGATGCCGGTTGCAGCGAACGTGTCGAGGTACGATTCGATGGGATCTACCGTGCCGCCGAATGCTGCAAGGACTGCGATCGTGAGATCGCGGTCAGGCGTCGTATGCGGGTTGTAGAACGCTTCCCTGAGTTCTACTGTTGTGCCGTGTTCGGTGATGGGGGGCATGTCTGTTCTTTTTAGTATCTCATGTTTGATGGAGCTGCCCCCACCTACATGTCAGAGCGGACCAGCGAGCAAGAACTCCGCGCGACCGCTGCGATACATGAACCTGTGCCGGCAGCTGCACATTCCGTCGCCTGAATCACGGAAGCACTGTCACGGTTCCGGTCATCGCATTCCCGTAGCCCGGACAGTAATACGTGTAGTTGCCAGATGTGTTGAATGTGTACTTGAACTTCTTGCCATAACTGATCGTCCGATTTTCCCAGAGCCCATCATCACTTACCAGTACAAAGTCAACCATCGGGGATTTCTGAAGATTGATCCAGTTCAGTGCCTCGCCCACCCGAATCGTTGAATCCTTAGGAGCAATTGCATACTTGTCAAGGTAGATCGGCTTTGGCGGTCTCAGCGCAATCGTCTCGGTCGGAGTCGGTTCTGGTGCCGGGGTCTCGGTCAGAGTCGGTTCCGGCGTTGGTGCCACAGTCGGAGTCGGTTCTGGTGCCGGCGCAGGTGTCGGAGTCGGTGCAACCTCGTCTTTGTCACCGATGCACCCGGAAAACAGCACAGCAAGCAACAGTGCTGCGAGCATTATGGATTTTAATTTCATGATAATCATTTATCGAGACGGCATGTTGTAAAGTTATTGGTTCAGCATACCCCCAACCTGTCCCGCTTCCGGAGATAATCGGCGCCCGGTTCACCCCACAGAACTCCCTTTCCGCCCGAGATACACCCACTGATCATACACCCCTGCATCGTCCCGGTTGTCGATAATCTCCCCCGCAATCCCGATCGCATCCATAACCTCCTTTAAGATGATGATCTCCTCCTCCTTATGAACCGTAAACACAAGAAGTCCATTTTCGCGCAGCAAAACAGCAGATTCTGACATGATGCGCGCCCAGATATCCTTATTAAACGGATAGATCGCACCGAGCATGAATCCGATGACGCAGTCGAAGGATTCCGCATCAAAGAAAGCAGAAAGTTCTGTTGCGTCCAGAACCACTGACCGGTGCGGGGCAAGCACGCCGTGTTCGAGCCCTTCACATATCGCGCATTGGTCCGAATCCATGCAGAACGGATCGCAGCCCATTTCAGAGAGTGCGATCGTCGCCATTCCGTTGCCGCAGCAGATCTCAAGTATATCCCTCCCTGCGAAACGGGTGTTTCCGGACTGTTCGATCGTCTTTAAGAGTGTTGTGAGTCTATCCACACGCGATTCTGAAAATATCTCTGAAAACGGTTTTTTTGCGGATATGCACCGGTCGCATAGCATCCGGTTCACGAGCATGATCGAATAATACTCGATGATCGCGTCCATGAACTGCGAATCTGTCACCTCCACAGTGCGGACGCGCTCTGCATGTTCGCACAACCCGGCACCCAGGTCCGTGAAACCCGGATCTTTGCATATCGTGTTTACAAATATCATCCGGAAGTCCTGACCCTCCGAATTTGTAAGAATGGCGATTCCGAGCAGTTCATCCTGCCCGCCCGGTCCGCCCGGTCCTGTTATCCGGATCACTTCACCAAACGGGGTCCCTGACCGGACGATCTCTGCAAGATAATGTCTGGCCAGTTTGCAGGTCTTCTGGTCGCTGAAACTCCTCTCTATGAGCTGTACGGGCTCATCAGCGATGCCAAGCAGGTCATTAAAAAGCATGGTGAATGAAATGGCTCCCAAGATATAAAACCACTATCTTTTTCAAGTGAGCGCACCCATCATAATAAATTATGCGGCTGGTCATGAAATTCGGAGGCGCCTCGATCGCAGATGGTGAGAAGATAAAATGGGTCGCTGAGTTGATAAACCGCTATCGGGACCATGAACTAGTCGTTGTGACCTCTGCGCTTAAGAATGTCACGGATCATCTGCTGGACCAGGCAGATATGGTAACGGACGCGGGAGACCTCGAGTCGGTTCGTGAACTGGTCGAGCATCTGCGAGGCATCCATTACAGGGCAGCAAATATTGCAATCGACGACGGTATCGTTCTCAATCAGGTACTGGCCGAACTGGACAGCATGATATGCAAACTGGGGCAGGGTTTGACCGGGATATGCTATCTCGGGGAGTTGACCCCCCGTTCCCGCGATTACATCTCGTCTTACGGGGAATTACTCTCAGCACCGATCCTATCCGGAGCGCTCCGCTCGATCGGCATCTCTTCGACGCACCTTACAGGCAGAGAGGCGGGGATCATGACCAACAGCGAATACGGGTCAGCAAAACCGCTTGAAGGCACCAATGAGCGGATACGGGAGAGTTTGCTCCCGCTGATCCGCGAGTGCGTGCCCGTGGTCACAGGCTTTATCGCAGAAGACGCATCCGGCATCCCGACAACGCTCGGGCGCGGCGGATCTGATTTCTCGGCATCGCTGATAGGTGATGCGATCGATGCAGACGAGATATGGTTCTGGAAGGAGGTGTCAGGGATCATGACAGCAGACCCGGAGATCGTGCCAGACGCGCGCAACATCCCGCTGATCTCGTACATCGAGGTGATGGAACTCTCGTACTTTGGCGCGAAGGTGCTTCATCCGCGTGCGATCGAACCCGCGATCAGGAACGATCTCCCTGTGCGTGTGTTAAACACCTTCGATCCGGATTTTACAGGTACGCTTGTGGTGAAGGAGCAGGAGCAGGGCAAAGAGGTCGTGAAAGCGGTAACCGTCATCGAAAACATCGCGCTGATAAACATCTCAGGAGCTGGTATGGTCGGCACCATCGGGGTTGCAGCGCGCGTATTTGGTGCGCTTGCAGAGGCAGGCGTGAACATCACTATGATCAGCCAGGGATCGTCCGAGGCGAACATCTCGATCGTTGTCGAGGGGGCGCATCTGAACATCGCTGCGGATGCCATCAGGTCAGAGTTCAGAAACGGGGTGATACGCGAGTTGACGATGAACCCGGATGTCAGCGCAATTGCGGTGGTCGGTGCAGGCATGGTCGGCATCCCCGGCATTGCAGCACGCGTCTTTACAGCGATGGGAAGCGCGGGCATCAATGTGATCATGATCAGCCAGGGCTCTTCAGAGCACAACATCTCGTTTGTGGTGCGAAGCGATGAGGCAGAGGATGCTGTGCGTGCGCTGCATCATGAGTTTGGACTTGGGCTGCCGAGATCGTGAAGGGATAAACCCGCGAGATGTGAACCGAATTTTTTTAGTGGCGGGCACGGATGTGATTTTCGGAAGTGCTTCGGAATATTCCCAACAGTATATGGTTACCTACCCGCGGGTTCCCACCGCAGAGATCGCTGAGAACGCAGAGTTCTTCCACTCCGCGGTGGACCCTGCAGTATTGGACGCGTATAACCTTCCAATCATCTCGTCGAGATGATCTTGACCACGTCTCCGTCCTTGAGTTCCCGCCCCATCCGCATCCTCTGCCGCGCATCGACCGCATGTAAGAATCCGTCTCCAATATCGGTGTGAATCTGGTACGCAAGATCGTGCGCGGTGCTGCCCTTTCGCATCAGGAACGCATCCGGAAGGACGTTTCCTTTCTTGTCTGTGAACCGTGCCTCATCCTCGACAGGATAGACCACGATCTGATCGAGGAGGTCGAAGACTGCCGCATTGATGCACTGCTGGATGCCTGTACCGCCCATACTCGTAACCATATCCCGAATCTTGTCAAGCGCCCGGATCTGCGCATCAGATAGGTTGTTTGAGACGATCTCGAAGTCCGAATCTCCAGGAATGTATGAGATTGCGCCGCTCTTGTCAGCCATGCGGAGCGCAAGTTCTGCTTCGGCAGATGTCGGGATCACGGTGTAATCGAGATCACAGAGTCGCTTTATGTTCTCCTCCGGCGCGATATCTGCCTTGTTCGCTGCGATGATCATCGGCTTGCTCTCTATCCGGAGCAGGTCTGCAAAATTCCGCAGGTCCGAATCGTCCCAGAGATGTGGGGGCTTTGCGCATACCTCGCCAAAACGGGAAAGCGCGGCTTTTGCCTGGTAGACAGAGACGCCCGCGCCTGTGAGTTGATCTGCGACCACGACTGCCGGATTTAAGTTCTCTGCCTGTATCCTCTTTGAAAGGCGGTTCCAGTTCCGCTTCAGTATCGAGCAGATCCACATCGTGAGTTCGTACTCAAGAAACCCGATATCGTCAAGCGGATCGTGCTCGCCAATGTCCACAGGGTTACCCTCGATATCGGTTCCGCCTGACGCATCGACGACATGGATGATCACCTGCGCCTGACGCAAGTTGTCAAGAAACGCATTGCCAAGCCCTCTTCCTTTGTGCGCATCAGGCACGAGACCTGCGACATCGATCGCCTCGATCGCCACAAAACGGACGCCGTTCTGGCAGTTTGCGCAGGCAACATCGAGATCAGTGCATGGGCATTTCGTGCGCACATAAGCGATGCCGTGGTTGGCATCGATCGTTGTGAACGGATAATTTGCAATCTCAATATCCGCGAGTGTCGCCGATTTAAAGAAGGTCGACTTTCCCGAGTTTGGTTTTCCAGCAAGACCGATCGACATCGACATGATGGTATCTGTTATAGGTTCGGATATATAACTTGCGGCGGGGTTGGATGATGAGGTTGTTCCGGGCTGGTTTTTATCCACAGATTGCACCGGTTCCACGGATTTTATCCACAAGTCGCCCGAGCATGTACCAGCGGAATTCCAATCCACGAAGATTTCGCGGTTCTTTAGTCCGGACACCAATAGCAGCCCTGACCAGTCAAAACGTTAAAATAATCTGGCGTGAATCGGAGGATGTGAGTCCCATGAATCAGTCAGCTAAAAAAATCCATTGTGAAGTCATATCGATCGCGGAAGGCAAGACCTGGAACAACATAGTTGTGCAGCGGAAAGTATCGAAGAAGCGGCTCTTCTTTGGCAAGGCGAAAAAGGATTTGGATCTCAATGTCGGAGACGAAGCGTACCTCGAGATCGAGGTGATGCCGTCCGAACTTCCTGAATCTCCGCTGCGTGTGACGCTATATGATATGAACGGTGTGAAGATCGACTGGACGATCATACAGCCGAGCCAGATCGATAATATCAGGTAACTGCCAGTCCGCGGATGATATCGCCCCGCGTCACGATGCCGATCAGTTCGTCATTCTCGGTTACAGGCAGCCGGTTGATCCGGTGACTCGTGATCGACGTGCTGGCGGCCTCAATCGAGTCGTCTGGCGAGATCGTGTGCACATGCTTTGTCATGATCGTATGCACCGGTTTATCGCCCACGTCTGTAAGTGCCTTTTTCGCATCCTCCCATCCGATCAGTTCGCGCAGTGGGATCTCGATGATCTCGAGCGGGCTTGGTAGCCACAGACCCTGGCGGTGCTCTGGCAGTTCGAGCAACTTCAGCAGATCAGACTCGGTAACGATGCCGGCCAGCCTGTCGCCGTCCATGACTGGCATGCCGCTTATGTTATGCTCTTTTAGCAAGGATGAAGCCGTTCTGATGGTGTCATCGATCTGGCAGGTGATGACCTCTTCGCACATGACATCTCTAACATTCATGGTGATCCAGTCGGATTCATCTGATGTATTCCTTTCGGTTCACGCGGGCTTCGGGACCGCATTCACGAAAGGGATATCCGAATTACACAAAAATGCTTCGTGCGATTCGCCCAAACGTGTTCGGTACACTCCAGCCGGGTTGACCGCCCATATAATCGAAAGGTTGTTATTAATCGGCATGCAAAACCAGAAGCTATGAGACAAGCCAGATACCTATTCGCAATCACCGCTGTGCTGCTGATACTTGCATCTGCCGGATGCATCACCGATCAGGGCACGGATGGAACCGTCCACCCGCTATCAGCAACACCGGTAGCATCACCAGCACCGCATCCGAACGCAATAGAGATCGCGCCAGCCGAGATTCTTGGCATGAACAGGGTCGTGGCGTCGACCGGTGCGGATGCGTTGCAGCGGGTAAGAAAGTTGCACATCGGCAGCATCGAGAACATAGAGGATCTTGCGATCATACATTACTACGGAGAAGGAGAGGGGTTTCTGACGCTCTGGACGACGCTATACCAGAACGATACGCTTGCAAGCGATGAAACCGAAAAGATGGTTATAGGCATCCGTAAATTTGGCGGGGACTGGGCATCCACGCTCGAAGAGATCACGATCGATGGGAAGACCATATACTATATTGCACCGGACGATCTGCCCCAGTACTTCTGGGCAGATGGGGCATGGGTCTTCTATATCAAACCGCATAACCTGACACGGGAAGAGGTCACACAGATCATCCGGGCGATCCCATGATTCAGGTGTGCCTCTGCCCAGCCCGCCCTGAAATCCAGTGATTTTACTGGAGTTTTTCTTGATGCAGGTATAAAAACTATAATGCATCCTGCATAAAATCACCGGCGGAGGGGGCTGTCAGCCCCTGATGGTGTGGCAGCTCCAGTGGCCCCGGTACTACGTAACCCTCACGTCCACCACCACATGCACAACCCCTGGCGCATACTTCTTGATGGTGCGGCAGCCGATTATCTCTACGCTGCGCCTGCGCCTGCACGTACGCCCACACGCCTGCGCCGCATCCTTGATCCGCTGGATCGGGCGCTGGTATGTAAGCGCTGTCGGCGTCGCCTCGTGATAATGCAGTATTCCACCCGATCTTGCTGCAAGTAACCCCTTCACGATCTGTTCATGCGATGGATCAAGATAGCCCATGATCACCCGGTCTGCGACATTCTCAGGAGCTTTTACCGCACAATCCCCATGCACCGGGAAGACGAGATCCTCTACCCGGTTGATCCTGATGTTATCTGTGAGATAGTGGTATGCGGTCGGGTTGAGTTCGATTGCGATAACCTTTTTCGGGCGTGAATGGACTGCAATCTGGATCGAGAAGTAGCCGATTCCGGAAAACATGTCCAGAACAACCTGGTCTTCGCAGATTCGTGCCATCCGCATCCGTTCTACGAGATTTCCCTGCGAGAACATGATCCTCGCAGCATCGAGTTTGAAGTAACAGCCATTCTCCTTGTGGATCGTCTCTGTCTCGCCAGTTCCCGCGATCACCTCGCAGATCGGCTCACGGAAGCGCCCCGCAACACCCCTGTTCCAGAGCGCTGTGTTGCACCTCGGATACATCGCAAGAAGTGCATCCCCGATCGCGTTTGCGTGATTGCGAAGCGCATCCGGGATGCTCACGAGGATCACGGTACCGAGAATCTGCCAGCCGCGCGGGAGGAGCTTTGCTTCATTTGGGGGCAGATGCACCAGATCGCAGAGTTTCGTGAAGGTCATAAACGCATCCCAGTTGTAGTCATGCTGTGTAGTTATTGTGCTTTCCTGAATTAATTTTGCCGATTCCGGTATCGCCACAATAGGATTTTCTAATGATCGCCAACCAAACAAGCCCCATACCAAGTTCCATACCCCAAACCATTATATGAAATTTGCAGAGTATTAGACTAAAATGAAACCTGAACTTGAGAGTCTCTTGAAAAAACACGGCTACCATATAGCAGGCAGGCACAGCGCGGTAAAGACCTGCCACTGGCTGAACCGGGCTATCCGGGGCGCGGGCAGTTGCTACAAATCGCAGTTCTATGGCGTCCAGTCGCACCGGTGCATCCAGATGACGCCGACGCTCTCGTGCAACCACCGCTGCCTCCACTGCTGGAGACCGATTGAGATGCCGGTGCCACTCCCAGAGCCTGCCGATTGGGATTCTCCAGTTGAAATCAAGGGGTCTATCATCCGGGAACATGCGCGCCTCATCTCAGGATACGGCGGATCCGAGACCACTGACATGGATGCGCTAAGAGAGGCGCAAAAGCCTGACCAGGTTGCGATATCGCTTGCAGGCGAGCCGACCCTCTACCCATATCTGCCGGAGTTGATCGATCTATTTCACAAGGACGCTATGACCACGTTTGTCGTCTCAAACGGCACGCAGCCCGAGATGATTGCGAAGATTGCGCCTACCCAGTTATACATCAGTCTGAACGCGCCAGACGAAGATACGTATCTTAAGGTGTGCAATCCGTGCGGGAATTTCTGGGCAGAGATCCAGGAGTCCTTACGGGTGCTTGGCAGGTCGAAGACGAGAACCAGAACCGCGGTCAGGATCACGCTTATCAAGGGGGTTAACATGTTCGATCAGGAGGGTTATGCGCGTCTCTTGCGTACATGCGAGCCGGATTACATCGAGGTCAAGGCGTACATGCATGTCGGATTCTCACAAAAACGCCTCGACAGATCTGCGATGCCCGATCACGAGGAAGTGCGTCTATTTGCATCAGAGATCGGGGATGCGGTCGGGTACCGGATCGCTGATGATTCCAAGATCAGCAGGGTTGTCCTGCTCTCGCGGGACGGGGGCGTGGAGCAGATTCGGGGTCGGGGCTGAATTTCGATTCAGCCAGCATGGAAAGAGGAGAATTCTGCCACGAGCGATACATGGGTTTGCTGCTGGTTGATTACACGCAAAGACCGGGGGCGCAGTCAAACCGAATGCAGAGCAAAGCCGTTGGCAATGCGAAAACGTGAGGTACAAGCATTGTACTTAAGTGGGGGGTATAGTGCCCGAGATGGGTACGATACCACCGCACATAGGAGTCGGATGGAATCTAGTTATCAGAAGGGTTTTGTTGGGTGGTGGCGTGAAAACAGCATCAATTATTCTTCTTGTACTTGTTTGCGTTCTTCGAATTCATTGATTACTTTTTCCAAAGCTTTTAAAACTCGTTTTGCATGTTCAGGTGCCATAAATACCCTT
>QBUV01000072.1 GCA_013572355.1 Candidatus Methanogaster sp. | reverse complement strand
CCCCCGAACTCACATACTCGGCACCATCCAGTTCATACACCCGCGGTTTCGGCTTTGACAGCAGTTCCAGACTCAGCCTCCGCACCGTGTATTCAGGATGCAGGTGTTTGAACCCATGCGCATACAAGAAGAGCTGTCTTGAACGCTCATCCGGTCCCGGCTCAATCCCTGTCTTGTAGTCGATGATCTCCACTTCGTTATCAGTCCCGGGTATCAGATCCACCCGATCAATGACCCCTTTGAAGGAATGACCGCCCAGCGGCACCGCAAACTTCTGCTCAACCATCAGGTTGCTCCGGATGCGCTCCCTGTTACGCTCCCAGAAGACGTCCAGCATTGGTTTGACCCTCTCGATATCGACGCCCTTCCACTCATCCTCTCTGGCAAGGTCAGAGAAGACCGCATCCAGTTGCGCCCTGCTCTCAACCTTCAACTTCACAGCTTCCTCAAGAATACGGTGCACAAAACTCCCGAGGTTCATCGCTCCGGTTGGGGTTTCCATAGCCCGGGTCGGCATGTTCAGAACGTTACGCAGTTCATACATTTTGGGGCAGCTGAGGTATGTGTTGATGGATGTGACGCTGAAGGTGATCCCCGCAGGAACCGGCATCCCTTCGTCACTCCGGTTTCTTTTGATGATCTCCCTGACATGTGGACACGGGTCCAGTTCCGCATGGTTACGGCTTATGATCTTGAAATAGTCCGGCTCATTGCCCGGATCGCCACCGCCGCCACCCCTGAGCGCATGATACGCCAGCAGATGCCCCAGACTCTCCTCAAGCGAACCCGAATCAAGGGATTCTGTGATCAGCCTTTTCCTGCGTGCTTTCTCTCGTTCCAGCTCGCTATCCCCCACGTTCTCCAGGGATTTGATCTGCTCATCATGCAGGTAGGTGATGCCCGGAATATCCAGCCGGGAAGCATCCATTGCCCTCCAGTTGTCGTATCCGATCTCCTCAAGGAACATGGACGGGGACCGCTCCCGCCCGTTGTACTGAGTTGCGAGTGTCAGCCAGAGATGCTCCCTTGCCCGGGTCATAGCAACGTAGCAGAGCCTGCGTTCTTCTTCCAGCTTGATCTCCCGCTTCCGCTCCCGGATCGCGGCTGCCAATTTCGATTTTGAACCGTGGTCCTGCTCAAAGATATCGCGGTAGTGATGCATCAGTTGGGCCGGTATCAGAGGTTCCACGCCGCCCCTGGATAGCGGGAATTTGTCTTTAGCCATGGTGATCACGAAGACCACCTTAAATTCCAGACCCTTCGAGGCGTGAATCGTCATGAGACTTATCGCATCATCCGCAACGATCCTTGCGCTGGCTGGATTTTTCCCCATCTCGTCCAGTATCTCCAGATATGCGATGAACTCGCCAAGATCCTTGCCGTGAGCAGCCTCGAACCGTTCAGCCATCCCACACAGGTCTCTTAAGTTCATCATGGCTTCCCTGCTCCGCCTTGTGCTGTCAAGCGTGAACTGGCGTGACAGACCGGATGCGTCCAAGACCTCAAGCACGATGTCAGAGACGTCCAGCACGAGTTTTTCCTTCAGGCTGTCTATGCGCTCCTTCATCTGCTGGACGATCTGTATTCCCCCCGTCGAAAGATCCAGAAGTTCCGGATGGTTGTAGATCGCATCCTGGAAGGTTATCCTGTGTTTTTTGAGATATTCTCCGATACGGATCGAGTCTGCCGTATCGAGGGCATGAGTGTGATGGAACAGCCGCCACCAGCCTTCAGTGCCTCTGGCTCTGGGGTGTGCAACGTTGTCAAGCACATACAGATATGCCAGTGCAGTCTTAATCTCGGGTTGTTTCAGGAAATCAGTGTCGTCCTTCACGCGGATGCTGTGACCCTTCTGCTCCAGTGCCTGGCGGATCTTCCTGCCCTGAGCGTGTGTGCGGTACAGTACCGCGATATCAGACCGGTTCATCCCGCTCTCAAGGTACGCCTCGATCTGCTCTACGATGTACCTTGCTTCCTCATCTTCATCCATGCACTCCGCGATGTTGACGTTTTCGCCTTCTGCGTCCTCGAAGTTCCGGATCCTGACACACAGGCCCGCATCATCTTCCGGATAGTTGTGCATGATAAGGTCGTGGGACACATCGAGGATCCTGCCCGTGGATCTGAAACTGATGTCAAGGGCTACTATGTCATCCGGCTGAATACCGAAGTATCGTATGTATTCCTGGATATTATTGGTGTATGCGCCTCTAAAGGCGTAGATTGTCTGGTTGGGATCAGCGACAACGGTTATATTCCGGTCTTTCCCTGCAAGCAGCTTGATCAGTTCAAACTGGACATAGTTCGTGTCCTGAAACTCGTCGATGATGATGTACCGGTACGTCTCATCGATCCATTCGGCACCGTAGACATTTAAGAACTGTAGTGCTTTCTTGTTCAAGTCGCCGTAGTCAAGAGCGTTCCTCTGTCTTTTCCGGGTCTCGTACTGTGCCCACGCCTGCACGAAGTCCCTGTACTTGGTATATTCCAGATACAGGTCACTAAAGTCTGTCCAGTGCTTTTTATCCTCTTTTTGTGCCTTCTGCCCAGGCTTATCCAGCAGGTGAAATGTGTTGAGCTTCGTGTTGTTCTCGCGGAATATCTCTTCCCACCGGTCACAATCAGGTTCTATCGGGATGATCTCCTCTTTCTTCTGCTGCACAAACTCTTCGAGCTCCTCGATTGTGATGTTCAAGTCCTTCGCCTTTGAGATCGATGACGTATACAGCAGCGCATCCCTGATGCCCACGCCCGTGTCCCTGTGCAGTATGACCGCGGTATCCGCATCCTCAAGGATCGAGAAATCCTGGTGCACTCCGCACTTATCCGCATTGTCACGGATGACCCCGGCACAGAATGAATGAAACGTGCTTACATGCACCTCAGAAGTCCCGTTGAGCAACTCCTCGACCTGTGATCTCATGTTGGCTGCGGCTGCTCTGGAGAATGTCAGAGCAAGTATCTGCTCCGGGTCAACCATAAGTTCCTGCACCATATACGCGATCTTGGCGGTGATGGTGGTTGTCTTGCCGGTGCCTGCACCAGCCAGGATCAGGAGTGGACCGCTGGTGTGTGTTA
>QBUV01000205.1 GCA_013572355.1 Candidatus Methanogaster sp. | reverse complement strand
ATATAACGTATGTGTGATGTGGTTTGGAAGCTATAATCCGCGTCTGGTGTGTGGTATGCCGGACGATTGGCTATGGGTGCTAAATAAAATCTATATAGTTATTGGGAAAAACGGTATATATGTTAGCTGCGCACCTCATCGCGGTGATATGCCAATGAGTCTGAGCAAACGACCAACACTGGAAAGATTTTCGTTATACATGGTTGCAGCAACGCTTATGATCGCAGTGATCACTGCATCGCTGCTCGGATCGGGTTGCATCGGAGGCGGCGGTGACGGTGACGACGCTCAACAATCGATGAAACTACAGATCGCAGGATCAACAACGGTTCTCCCGATAGCAGAGGAGTGCGCCCGCGTATTCATGGAACAACGTCCGGGCGATAGGGTTTTTGTCTCTGGCGGCGGCTCCTCACACGGCGTGAAGGCGGTCGCAGACGGTACGATGGGTATCGGCACCGCATCCCGCGATCTCACGGATTCTGAGATGGAGGCGCACCCGGATCTCGTGGTGCACGGCATCGCAAGGGACGCGATCGCGATCGTGGTGCATCCGGAAAATCCGGTCGAGGGTCTCACGATGGAGGAACTGCAAGGCATCTACACAGGCGAGATCACGAACTGGGAGGATGTCGGAGGCGTTGATCTCAGGATCATGGTGGTCTCCAGAGAGGAGGGGTCCGGAACAAGGGGTTACTTTGAGAATGCGGTCATGAAATCCACCGGAAAAGAGATTACAGACCATGCGATCATTCAGGACTCGAATGGCAAGATACGGACGACTGTTGCCGGAGATAAGCACAGCATCGGTTTTCTCTCGCTTGGTTACGCCAGCTCTGATGTCAAGACCGTGGTGCTCGACGGTGTTGCGCCCAGCACCGAGAACGTTCGAAGCGGCGAGTACGCGATCTCACGGACGCTTCTGATGATCACGAAAGGCGAGCCGAACGAAGACGAGCAGGCGTTTCTTGATTTCGTGCTTTCAGAAGATGGGCAGAAGATCGTCGCAGATGTGCACTATATACCGGTGGGGTAATCCTCACCCTCTTTTTATCTCCTTGCATCTTGCAAAATCATCCTGCACTGAAATTGTGGGGCATCAGCGCGTAAGGGGGTGGGCAGGTAACAGGAACCCGGCAACAGGTGGCGCGGTCACTTGCGAGCCGGATCGACCGTCCCGTCAAACACCCGCACAGCCCCGCCCGCCATAAACGCCTCGCCATCAGCCGCTAAGGATATGCGCAAAGATCCTCCAGCAGTATGCACAACCACCCGGTCGCCGGTCTTCCCGATTCTGTGCGCAACATAGGCGGATGCGACCGCGCCTG
Organism: Candidatus Methanogaster sp.; assembly: GCA_013572355.1. GTDB lineage: Archaea > Halobacteriota > Methanosarcinia > Methanosarcinales > Methanogasteraceae > Methanogaster_A. The sequence goes on along the minus strand of QBUV01000205.1, from coordinate 1,986 downwards.
TGCCACAGTTCATCACACCCCCCCACCGTTCGTGTAAATCACTTAGCGAAGTGCCGTGTTCATGACAAACGCCTTGATTCGCACACCTTGCTGCGATAGATCAGCAGCTTGGACATCACGTTCCTCTTGTTCTTTATCAATGCTGTACTTTGGACATCTTTTATTTCTGCCATCCTCATCATCCCATTGATCGCAATTGAACCAGCCGATAAGGTAGAGACCATGCTGGCAGCGGTTATCCTTTAGATATCGGTCAACGAGCTGTGTTTTCATTGCAGTAGTCCGCTCCGTATGCCAGCACCCTTTCACCTCGATGATAACAGATACGCGGTCCCGAACTTTCCCACGCGAGCTTTGTACACTAACATCTACATGGATATCGGTCCGTTCACCTTTGCCCGATCCTTTACCGTTGCGAATTTCCACCTCACGATTGATAATGACACCTTTTCCCCCGAGGTCTTCGCGTAGGTGTATAGTTATGTAGTCGGAGAATGCGTTTTCATCTTTGGGGCGGTACATTTCCTTTTTGTCCTCATTCTTCCACACATTCCACAGGAATGGTGCAGCAGGTGTCTCGTCTTGAAGCTTCACCCTTAACCGCTCCAACGATTCAATTAACACATCAAGAAGCTGGTCACCACTCTGGACAAGACGTTTTCTTGAATCACTTGCCATCTCAAGAATATCTGCCGGCTGAGGCGGCACCCAGGTGCAACGACGAGCATTGTTCTGGGCTTCCCACAGCGTCCACTTAAGCCAGTCCAGTTCTGGCAATTCATGAGAAATCCGCTGAATAGCCTCACACGCCGGATGGGTTCCACGTTCTTTGAGATAACAGGGAATGGAATCTCTATAATCAGTTAAACCTTCTTTTGTTTCTTCTTCAGCAAGCGGACACTCGCGGACAAGCCCGAGATATAGATCTGCCAATTGCGCCTCTGTAAGCCGCTCCCAAATGCTTTCTGCGTTATGTGCTACCACTGAAATCACTTCTCGACCGAACTCAGTGTCTTCTCGAATCGCTGGACCAACGACTGACCAACCAGCGTCTTTGGCATGGGTCATGAGCGCGCGGGCTGCGGCAATCGCCCTATTTCGTGCATCTTCACTGGAAGGGGGTGGTAAGGGAACAAGCGACTCTGCAAACACTTTAGCTTCGTCAACATTATGATCGAGAAGATCACCGAGCAGAGAGCCCATACATCCAGGCTTCAACTTCTCATCTTTTGCCTTCTTCAACAGAGCATTAGCCAGATAGTCATCCCAGCAACATTCGACCTTACGGGTGATGAAGATTTGGTCATGTTCCTCATTCTGCTTATCGATCATAACCAGCAGGGCGCGAATAATATCATCAGGAGCGTGCTCGTATGCTAACTTCACCAGCTCATGATGCGGTTTGAGATAAGCAAGGATGATTGGCGCCCACTTCTTCCAGACGCCAGTAGGGATGGTGGGGATAAAATCGGGGGATTCTCGCAACAGCAGTAGCAATGCCCTGTAGCCTGAAACCGCAAGGGGTGGCATCTTATTCGTGCCGAGCCACTCCTGCGTCTTTGGGTCCTGCTCCAGCACACACCTCTTTGCAGCCTCCACAATTCTTGCTTTAGTTGCGGCATCAGCCACATTCCATCCAGGAAGAACTGTGAGGTCTGACTCAAGTCCATCCCCATAAAAGGTGCTGTCCGGCGCAAGTGTCATCTCCCTGTTCAGACGCCACCATGCCAATAAGTTCCCAGACTCACACTCACCCAAAAGGAAGGCGATCCGTTTTGCAGGCGGTGGGTCTAAAACAGGGCGGTCATTGTCCCTACCCATCCATTCTTGCATCTTCGAGTGATGCGCCTTCATTTCCTGTGCTTTGGGCGAGTTTAGCTCAACTGGTTCGCGGAGCCATGCAAATTCTTCGGCGAGTACTGGACTCTTCGGAATGGCCGTGAAGATGGCATCGAACTGATCGATATCCTGCCGATCGAACACCCT
>QBUV01000204.1 GCA_013572355.1 Candidatus Methanogaster sp. | reverse complement strand
TTTTTCGGAAACCCAGAACCGCAGGATATACTCCAATATAAAGATAGAGACCGTAGCGATCTCGATAGTCCAGAAAAGACTGGGATTTGCGTCGTGGAAATAACTCTCTGCGATGAAGACGAGTACTGTAAAAAGATTGAGACATATTATGAATAAATCGATAAACCTACCTGTAAATGTCGTGGTGTCGTTGAGATAGAATGCGACCTCTTCTTTGATGGTTCCACGCAGGGAGTGCATAAATAAATAATGGTGGATATGTTAATATAAACTCGCCTGAAATAGTATAGACGGTAAAGTTGAAGATCTCTAACAACAGACGCGGCACAAAGACAAGTTCTTTCGGCACTTCCGGCAGGATAAACCACGATTCTACAGCATTTTATACAAGCAAGCTGTACGAAAGTCTACCGAAGGAAGAGAAGGTCGAATACGTGGAAAACCCGATCCCGCCCGAATCCTTAAACAGAATCCTCCAAAAATCATCCGAATCGATGGACGAACTGCCAGATAACAGCGTTCACCTGATGGTGACCTCGCCGCCGTACAATGTCGGAAAGGAATACGACGAAGACCTGACCCTCGAAAAATACAGGGAATTTCTGAAGCGTGTGTGGCAGGAGGTGCACAGGGTTCTTGTGCCGGGCGGACGCGCCTGCATAAACGTTGCAAACCTCGGAAGAAAGCCATACATCCCGCTTCACGCAATGGTTGCCGAAGACATGATCGAACTCGGATTTCTGATGCGAGGCGAGGTCATCTGGGATAAGGCGTCCAGCGCAGGTTCCTCGACCGCATGGGGAAGCTGGCAGTCCGCTTCCAACCCGACGCTCCGGGATGTGCACGAATACATCCTGATCTTCTCCAAAGACACATTCGGGAGGAAGAACCCTCTGAAACGGGAGAATACGATATCGAGGGATGAATTCCTCGAGCTTACCAAGAGCATCTGGACATTCCCGTCGGAATCTGCAAAGAAAATCGGGCATCCGGCACCGTTTCCGGTGGAACTGCCTTACCGGACGATCCAGCTATATACGTTCGAGGGCGAGGTCGTTCTCGACCCGTTTATGGGAAGCGGGCAGACCGCAATCGCAGCGATAAAGTCGAAGCGTCACTATGTTGGCTACGAGATCGATTGCGAGTATGCGAAGCTCGCAGATAATCGGGCTAAGGAGTTCCGATTGGAATTTGACTCTCCGAAGCTCTCTGATTTTACAGATACCTAAGAACCCCGCGGATCAGCGATCTCCCCTGCAAGCGCAGTTGCCGCTGCGGTCTCAGGCGACGCAAGATAGATGAACCCGCCTGTACCCATCCGCCCTTTGAAGTTGCGGTTGGCGGTTGAGAGGCAGACCTCGCCCTCGCCGAGCACGCCCTGATGCGCACCAAGACACGGTCCGCATCCGGGAGGGAGTATCACTGCGCCTGCCGAAAGAAGCGTTTCCACAACTCCGGCGCGAACTGCCTGCAGGAGCACCGATCTGGATGCGGGCGCAACGACCGTACGCACGCAGACCTTCTTTCCGTCAAGGATGTCTGCTGCTGCCTTGAGATCCTCAAACCTGCCGTTCGTGCACGATCCGATGAAGACCTGGTCAATATGCGTCCCCTCGACCTCGTCTACCGGCTGCACGTTATCGACGGCATGAGGGGTTGCTACCTGCGGAGGAAGATCAGACACATCGAAGAATAACTCATCAGCATAAGCTGCATCAGGGTCGGCGTAAACAGGTGAATAACCCCTCCCATCGCCATCTCCATCGCCTTCGCTTTTACCGTTGCGTTCGCTTCCGCGCCTTCCAATGAAATCGAATGTCACATCATCAGGAGGTACGATGCTTGCCTTTGCGCCCATCTCAACACCCATGTTACAGAGCGTCATTCTGCCTGCGATCGAGAGATCAGCGATCGTTTCGCCGTAGTACTCGATCGCTTTGTATGTTGCGCCCCCTGCTCCGACTTTGCCGATGATATGCAGTGTCATGTCCTTTGCGCTTACCATCTCAGGTAGCGCACCGTCCACCGTGATCCTGATCGACTGCGGCACCTTGAACCAGAGCTTTCCTGATGCAAAGACCTCTGCCATCTCGGTTGCGCCGATTCCTGTTCCAAAAGCGCCAAGCGCGCCGTATGTGCAGGAGTGCGAGTCCGCACCAACGATCAGCATCCCGGGACGTGCGAACCGTTCCGAGACGATCTGGTGACAGATTCCATCGCCGATATCGAAGAAATTTTTGATGCCCTGTCTTCGCACCCACTCCCGTATCTTACGGTGGAGAACTGAAGTGGCCTCCTTGTTCGACGGGACGATGTGATCGAAAGGGATCACAATCCTGTCCGGATCCCAGACCTGGCTTGCGCCCATCTCGGTAAACGCCTTGACCGCAAGCACGCTCGTTCCGTCGTGCGCCATCGCACAGTCGATATCCGCAAGCACGAAGTCGCCAGCCCGCGCATCGGTGCCTGCTGCCCTGCCCATTATCTTCTCGCTAATTGTCAGCATTTCCAGTCCTCCGGGTCTAAACGACCTCTCCATCTTGTATCCGGATGGTCCGTTCAGTCTTCTGGGCGAGACTTTGGTCGTGCGTGATCAGCACAATCGTCTTCCCCTGATCATGCAAGGAATTTAAGATATCAAAGACCATCACTCCTGATTTCGTATCGAGGTTGCCTGTCGGCTCGTCAGCAAGTATGATCGCGGGATCGTTCGCGAGCGCTCTTGCAATCGCAACCCGCTGCTGCTGACCGCCAGAGAGTTGGTTCGGGTAGTAGTTGAGTCTGTGTCCAAGTTCCAGCGAATCAAGGATCGAGGTTGCCTTCTCTCTTCGCTCATCAATCTCCACCTCCCGAAGCACCATCGGTACCTCGACATTTTCAAGTACGGTGAACGTCGGTATCAGGTTGAACTGCTGAAAGACGAATCCGAGCTCCTCTCTTCTTACTCTTGCCCGCTCGTTCTCGCTCATATCAGAAACCTTGTGATGTTTGATGAAAACATCGCCTCTCGTCGGCGTATCAAGGATTCCGATCTGGTTCATGAGCGTCGATTTGCCGGATCCGGATGCGCCGATGATCGCTACGAATTCACCTTTCTCGATTACCAAACTCACATCACGAACCGCAGCAGTCTCTGCCTCACCCTCCCCAAAGATCTTCCAGACGTGCACAAGTTCGATCAATGCTTCGGTCATCGGTATCTCCTGTGTATTCGATTATAACACGATATCCCTACCTGCAGGACTTCTGCAAGGCGTACTGCGTTCTGCACGCCTGATGCGATCATGATCCCGATCACAAGTTTCATGTATCGGTATTCGCTGGGCTGGGTGTAAAGTTTTTTGGTTTACCGGGGCTGCCGATTCGGCTGGAAAAACACAAGTCATGACCAGATCGCCAGATAAATTGACAATCCCTCGAGATGGATTAACTATATGATGGATGCTTCTGCTAATTAC
>QBUV01000203.1 GCA_013572355.1 Candidatus Methanogaster sp. | reverse complement strand
TGATACTCCAGCACCGCCGCGACCCCCACGCCACCCTCTGCCCGGGCAGCAACCGTGATCGCATCTCCCGCCGCGACCGCTGCCTGAATCGTCGTGATGTACGGCACACCAAAATCAACAGCAGCACGCCTGATCTCGTAGCCGTCCCTGCGCCCCTGCTTGGCTCCCGGTGTGTTTACGATCAGATCAACCTTACCAGCCCTGATCAGACCAACTACGTTCGGGCTGCCATCACTCACCTTCTTAATCGGTATCGCAGCAACACCATGATCGCGCAGATGCGCCACAGTCCCCTCTGTTCCGATGAGGTGCAGCCCGGAACTGCGAAGCTTCCGTGCAACATCCAGAATCGCCGCCTTGTCTTCATCCCGAATCGAGAGAAAGACCGTGCCCTTCGTGGGAAGCCTGTTACCTGCGGCAAGCTGCGCCTTGTAGTATGCGGTCCCGAAGTCGTGATCCATTCCCATCACCTCGCCAGTGGATCGCATCTCAGGACCGAGTATCGGATCCGCACCCGGCAGCTTGTCAAACGGCAGCAGGACTTCTTTTACAGAGACGCAATTAGGCACTGGTTCATCCACGTATCCGAGTTCCTGAAGCGTCTTTCCAACGATCACCTTTGCAGCGATCTTCGCAAGCGGGATTCCCACGGCTTTTGAGACGAACGGGATCGTGCGGGACGATCTCGGGTTTGCCTCGAGCACGTACACTACACCGTCTTTTGTAGCAAGCTGGAGGTTTATCAGCCCCCGCACATTTAGGGCAAGCGCAATTCGCGTCACATAGTCGCGGACCGTGTCCATGATGTCAGGAGAGAGTGACTGCGGCGGGATCACGCAGGCTGAGTCGCCCGAGTGGATTCCTGCCTCCTCGATGTGCTCCATGATCGCACCGATCAGGACGTCCGTGCCATCAGAGACCGCATCACAATCAATCTCGACCGCGCCTTCAAGGAAATCATCGATCAAGACCGGATGATCCGGCGAAACCCTCACAGCTTCCCGCATGTACCGATCAAGGTCGTCAGAGTCGTACACAATCTCCATCGCCCGTCCGCCAAGAACATACGAGGGGCGCACGAGCACGGGATAGCCGATTCTGTCGGATGCGACGTGTGCTTCTTCTTTTGAGGTCGCATAGCCTGCTTCCGGCTGCGGGATCCCGATGCCTGCGAGGAGCTGGTTAAACCGTTTGCGGTCCTCTGCAAGGTCCATGTCATCAGGCGATGTCCCGAGAATCCGGGTATCGAGGTCAGGGCGGCGCGCAATCTCCTTTGCAAGCGGGATTGCGAGATTGACGGACGTCTGTCCGCCGAACTGGACACAGACCCCCCACGGATGCTCGCGTTCGATGATGTTCATCACGTCTTCGAGGGTTAATGGCTCAAAGAAGAGCTTGTCAGATGTATCAAAATCCGTAGATACAGTCTCCGGATTGTTGTTAACGATATGCGTCTCGATCCCTTCCTCTCGAAGCGACATAACAGCGTGGACTGTGCAGTAATCAAACTCGATCCCCTGCCCGATCCTGATCGGACCAGCCCCTAAAATCAGCACCTTCTTTCTCGATGTGGGGTTTATTTCGCACTCGTCTTCGTAGCAGGAGTAGTAATATGGAGTCTTTGCCGCAAACTCTGCCGCACATGTGTCCACCATCTTATAGGCTGGCAGGATTCCATGATCGTGCCTCTGGTCTGTTACCGCCTCCCGCGTAACGCCTGCGAGTTCTGCGATCCGCTCGTCTGTTAGCCCGATCCGCTTTGCGTCGCGGAGAGTTTCCCGCGACATATCCGAGTCTGATTTGATTCTGTCCTCGACTTCGATTATGTTCTTCAGTTTCTGCAGGAAGAACGGGTCGATCGATGTCAGTTCGGAGATCTCCTCGCTGGAAAACCCTGTACGTAACGCGTGGTACACCACGAAGAGACGCTGGTCTGTCGGGGTTATGAGGAGTTCCCTGATCCGCTCAGGCGTCCACTCATCCGCCGCTGTCCCGGTTCCGGTTCCAGCGTCTCCGAAACTCATATCGATGTCAAGCGAACGGACAGCTTTGAGGAGCGCCTCCTCGATAGTACGCCCGATCGCCATCACCTCGCCTGTGCTCTTCATCGCGGTTGTGAGTGTGTTATCCGCTGTTACGAACTTGTCAAAAGGCCATCTCGGAATCTTTGCGACCACGTAATCGATAGCCGGCTCAAACGACGCGGGAGTCTCGCCTGTGACATCATTGCTGATCTCGTCAAGATTAAGCCCGATTGCGATCTTCGCAGCGACCCGTGCGATCGGGTAGCCGGTCGCCTTCGATGCGAGCGCTGACGACCTTGAGACCCGGGGGTTCACCTCGACAACCACGTACTTTCCGTCTTTCACCGCGAACTGGATGTTGCAGCCACCCTCAATACCTAAGAAACGTATGATGTTTATCGCAGCGCTCCGAAGCATCTGGTGCTCGTTATCAGATAGCGTCTGCGAGGGGGTCACCACGATCGAGTCCCCTGTGTGGATGCCCATCGGATCGAAGTTCTCCATGTTGCAGATCGTGATGCAGGTGTCGCCCGAATCTCGCATCACCTCATACTCGAACTCCTTCCAGCCAAGCACGCTCTCCTCGACGAGCACCTGATTGATCCGCGACCGATTGAGCCCGAGTTCGCATATCCTGCAGAGATCGTCCCGGGTGTATGCGATCCCGCCGCCGGCGCCGCCAAGCGTGTATGCCGGGCGGACGATTAAAGGGAGACCGAGCTTTGGGATCAGTGCAAGAGCGTCCTTAATTGTCGAGACCGCCCGGCTCCTCGGGACCGGCTCGCCGATCTCTTCCATCGCCTGCTTGAAGAGTTCCCGGTCCTCAGTGTCATAGATCGCTTTGAGGGGCGTTCCAAGAAGTTTTACGTTGTATTTATCGAGTGCGCCACTCTCTGCAAGTTCGGTTGTGAGATTAAGCCCGGTCTGACCGCCGAATCCGGCGATGAGTCCGTCGGGTCGCTCAATCTCTATGATCTTCTCGATTACCTCGGGCGTTAGCGGCTCGATGTAGACGGCGTCCGCAGTCTCTGGGTCGGTCATGATCGTTGCAGGATTTGAGTTCACGAGAACTACGGATATGCCTTCCTCAGCAAGGGACTGGCACGCCTGACTGCCTGAGAAATCGAATTCCGCTGCCTGTCCGATCAGGATCGGACCTGAGCCTATGAGAAGGATTTTTTTGATGGTTGGATCTTTGGGCATGGGTGGTCACTCACTTTTGAAGAGGGGAGTTTGTACAGTCTTCGGGGTGCCAGACCACTCCTTCAATCTCAAAGCAATTAATTCCATCGTCTTATGGTGTGTTTTGAATTTCTCAGTGGCTCTATACCTGCCATCTTTAAACTCGAGATACTCGGAAAGATGATTCTGGATCAGGTCTTCCATTGCATTATTTACTTTAGATATTAGCTGACTTCTCTTAGCAGGCCCTATCTTGTCGGACAGTCTTTCCAATCCGTCATCCACCACTTGCACCGGCGTCT
>QBUV01000202.1 GCA_013572355.1 Candidatus Methanogaster sp. | reverse complement strand
ATAGATGCCGTAGTCGTTGCTTGATGCAGTGTTGTTCGCAAACATGTTGTTGCTCGAGCTAGAACCCCATAGAAAGATTCCTTCATATTTATTGTTCGATGCGATGTTGTCCACAAGCGTGTTGCTAGAACCCGACATGCAGATGCCGCGGTCATCATTCGAGTTTACAGTGTTGCCAATCAACGTGTTATCGCTCGAATAGTTTAGATAAATGCCTTGATCGTTTTCGTATGCGTCATTTTCGGAAATGTTGCAGTAATCCACATTTTCGAGGTAAATTCCAGCCACACGGTAGTCCGTTGCCCCGGTCACACTGAAGCCTGAGATGTTTACCCAATCCGCCCCCACCTCAAACACATGATCGCCCGAATCTACCGCAGTCACCGTCACCACATCCGCGCCCTCACCCTCCAGCGTGAGCCGCGGCTTGTCCACATCCACATTCTCGTAGTAATTCCCGCCATGCACATAGATTACATCCCGGCAGCCGCAGAATCCACCGCCGCCTGTATCGGCGTTCCGCTCGCGTTGAGCGTGCCGCCATCACGCCACCAGCCGCTTTCATTGACGTAGAGTTGCTCGGCAGCCGCCACACCAGAGAACGCGAGCCACAGTACAATTGCGAGTATAATATACCACTTCAGTTTGCCCGGCATCATCATTCCTTCTGATTTTGTGGTCATCTGATAAACATCCATTTATTCTGTCCGAATACTACCAATTACACATTATTGGTATAAAAACCTCTCCCAAAATCATCATGACCTCACAACCCGTGCCAGTGACTTCGCAGACCTCTGCACTTCACATCGGCGCAGACCTTGCAGCCAGCAACTTTCCGGACGTGCTCTAAATCCCGAGCACGCCAGTGATGCCAGCCCTCATCACATCGATATCGAGCCCGCACTGTGTCGCCACCACCCACGCACCGATGAACGTACCTGCGACGCTTCCGAGATTCGCAAGCGCTGCGACCAGTATCACGCGGAAGAGGTTGTTCTTCATCAGATCGGGAAGCGTCTCCGCCTCAGCAATACCGTGAATATCGTGCGGAGATGGTTTTCGCATCTTTAACTCGACTGCGCCGGCAAACCAGCCCGCGGCGATCATCGGGTTTAACGAGGTGAGCCACGCGACACTGAATGCAGTCAATATCGAGTAGATATGCCCGCGGGCAAGCATGGCGCCAAGCCCGCTTAACACGCCATTGATGACGAACCAGTATCCGAATGCGACAAGAAACTGATCGAACGATAAGGTCGTGATGACCAGCGCAAACATCGCAAGGACCAGCGCGATCATACCAACTCCGATGATCTTCCCGAGACTGAACCGTTTCTTTGGTATCTCAAGCAATCTGTTGATGTCGGGCAGTTTTTCAGGGTGTTTTAGATATTCCTGGATGCCCTGCCTGTGTCCTGCTCCAACGATCGCAACCACGTTTCCAGTCCCCTTCTCCTTGAGATCGAGAAGATTCTTTGCGATGTAGGCATCCCTCTCCTCGATAAGGACGCTTGCGGTGGTCGGCGAGAACTCTTTAAGTTCTGAAATCAGTTGAGTGACGATATCCTCCTCGGTGATGGATTCTATGTCGATGTCCTTCCCTCCGACTCCGAATAACGCTCCGACCAATGCGCCGATCATCTTTATCTTCTCGAAAAACCCGAGTTTACCGATAAATCGCTGGAGCGTTATCCGGATGTCCCGGTCCACAAGAGCGATCTCAATCCCGAGTTCTTCCGCGGCATCGATGGCTGCTATCATCTCGGATCCGGGTTTCACCTCCATATCAGCACCGATCTTGTTCTGGAGGTATGCGAGAAGGGAATGGACAAGAAAGAGTGTTATATTTCCGCCGCTTAAGATATCCTTCGCCGATACGTCCTCAGTCTCGCCCTTGAGCGCGGCATACCTGCCAGGGCAGAGTTCGACCGCAACCACGCTAGGCTGCTCCCTTGCTATTGCCTCTTTTACCTCTTCGACGCTCTTTTTGGAGACGTGCGCTGTTCCGATGAGCACGATCTCAGGCTCGGGCTTGCTTAAATGATCGGTATAATCGGTACAGGTGACCTGATAGTGGGTCTGGATTGTATCGGTCATTAAATTGATCAGCCACCCCTGATCTCTTCCAGAATCTCTGCTGCCCTGGTCGGGCGCACCATCCCCTCGCTTGCCATGATCTCGGCAACCCTGTCGATCATCTCGCCTTCTGCGCCAGCCATGATCGCGATATTCCTGGCATGGAGTGCCATGTGTCCGCGCTGGATGCCTTCGGTCACAAGCGCCCGGAGCGCGCCGAGATTCTGCGCCAGCCCGACCGCGACAACCACCTCTGCAAGTTCCCTTGCAGTCGCAACCCCCAGAATCTTCAGTGCGATCCTTGCTTTCGGATTGGATGACGTTGCCCCGCCAACGATTCCCACAGCCATCGGAAGTTCTATGCTGCCCTCGAGATCGCCATCGCTGTTCTTCTTCCACGAAATAAGCGGTTTATAGCCGGAGAGGGCAGCGTAAGCATGGGCTCCTGCCTCCACAGCCCTGAAATCGTTTCCTGTTGCGAGAACGACCGCATCGATCCCGTTCATGATCCCTTTGTTGTATGTGGCACACCGGTACGGATCAGAAGCTGCGAATGCGTACGCCTTCACGACATCGCTGACGACCTCGTCCCCGCCGATCGCGTCCCTGTCAAAGACTGCGCGAGCCCGTGAAAGCCGGTGCGTCGCAAGATTCGAGATAATCCGCAGGAGAACCCTGCCATTTCCTGAGCAGCACGCATCGATTATCGGGGTGATGGCTTCTGCCATCGTATTGACCGCGTTTGCACCCATCGCATCCCTGCAGTCCACGAGAAGATGCACGATCACCATCGTCCCCTCCGCAGTCTCGATCGTCCTGATCTCGATATCCTTTGCCCCGCCCCCGAGTTTCACGAGCAACGAATCCTGCTCATTCGCTTTCTCGATGATCTCCTGCTTTCTGGAAAGGATGTTCTCCCGGATCGCTTCAGCATCAGTGACGTCCACGATCTGTATCTGCCCGATCATCACCGGCTCATCGCTCGATGTGCGAAATCCCCCCTTAATTCTCGCGATCTTTGCGATATTGGACGCAGCAGCCACGACGCTCGGTTCTTCGAGAGCCATCGGGATGAGGTAGTCCTTCTCGTTTATCAGGAAATTGGTTGCGACGCCGACCGGAAGGGAGATTGTGCTTATGACGTTCTCGATCATCCGATCTGCCTGTATAAGCTCTAAATCCGTGGTAAGTGCCGAGACGTCTTCATCGGTCAGATCCGAAAACTCGCCAACAATCCGAAGTCGCTCTTCTGGAGTGTGTTTGTAGAATCCTGATAGTCTGGATGTTTTTTCTGGCATAATATCTATAATAAATAGGGGTCAATGCTTAAAAACTTCGCTTTTCTCGGTAGTTTCGGATACCCGCACTACCTGACAATCCAAGCGTCGTTGTGAGCGTTTCACTTACGCACAACAACGGTCACAACATCTTCGTCGCTT
>QBUV01000201.1 GCA_013572355.1 Candidatus Methanogaster sp. | reverse complement strand
GATTACAGGTATTTCTGCGAGGATTTTAGGCATAAAGCTCCACCGGAAAAGATTAATGACAGAAGAGGAGGTGGAAACGATGCTTGACATAGGGAGAGAAGAAGGCGCGATCGAAGAGGATGAACAAGAGATGATGATAGGTGTTCTGAAACTCGACGAAATCGTGGCGGAGGATGTGATGTCGCCAAAGGGGGCGGTAGTTTTCCTGAGAGTCGATCAAACCATGGATTCAGCCGTGGAATTGATAAAGAGTACTGGACACTCAAGAATCCCAATCTTTAAAGGGACGAAGGATAATGTCGTGGGCATCTTATATGCCAAGGACCTGCTAACAAAAATGGATGAAAGCGGCGTTTCGCTGAAAGAATTGATGAAAACCCCCCATTTTGTGACCGAGACAAAGAGGGTGGACGACCTTCTTGAGGAATTCCAGAGGGGTAAATTCCACATCGCGATCGTGGTGGACGGTGAGGGAAGAACAAGGGGTGTGGTTAGCTTAGAAGACATTCTGGAGGTAATAGTGGGAAGTATATACGATGAACACGATGTGATAATAAAGGGAAAACATGAGCGGGTGATCGATGAGTACAGGAGCACCGATCATCAGCGGTAGCGGATCGCTATGATCGATCCATCGATGCCACCGCCAGCAGGGCGGGCATCGGAATCACGTAGTTCGCGAATGTCGGCCTCCCTGGCCTGCCAGCGCACACAAATGATCTACATGTATTAGCATAAGAGCCGTCCATATCTTGATATATCATGCAAGCCCAGAATCTTTCGATGGCAGTACGCGATACAAATCTCACCGAAAGGCAGATGCTGGTGCTGCGACTGCGGAATGACGGTCGTTCGCAGGAGGCGATCGCATCCGGATTGGGCACGACGAAGCAGAACATCTCCGCCATCGAAAAGATGGCACGGAAGAACATAGAGCGGGCTGAAAATACTATAAAATTTATAAAAACGCTCGATGCGCCAGTATGGTTCGAGGTGGCAGTGGGGACGCGCCTTGGCGATCTGGTCGGGGCGATCTACAAAAGAGCCGATTCCGAGAACATGGGCGTGCATGTGCGGTACGACGGAGTTGCGCTTGCATCAAGAATTCGGGATCTCGCGGAGAAGCAGATACGGCACAGGGTGGTGGTGATCAGTTTCGATATCGGCATAACCGGAAACGGGGACGTGCTGGTGCGATAGCGATCTTCCACCAAAAGCAATAAATGGTACGGCTGGAATATCTATGTAAGTAACAGTGGGTGAATGAAATGCAAGAATTCATAGAAAAACCAGCAACGATTGTACCGACTCCTAACCTGCAGGACTACGACGAGACGCATAAAACCTTCCGGTGGAATGATGCGTACGAGAAGGTTGAATGGTTCGAAGATGGCAGGTTAAATGCCGCATGTAGCGCAGTGGACCGACATGCCAGATCGGGGCGGAAGGATAAGATTGCATTGTACTGGCAGGGGGACGATAAAGCTTCTAAATACACGTTTCGCGAACTTTTCGATCTTTCAAACAAATTTGCCAATCTTTTAACGTCATCCGGCATCGAGAAGGGTGACCGTGTATTCATATTCCTACCGAGAATTCCTGAACTCTACGTGAGTTTTCTCGGAATCCTAAAGACCGGTGCGATCGCTGGCACCATGTTCTCTGCATTCGGACCCGAAGGGCTATACGACCGTCTGCATGACAGCGGCGCAAGATACCTGATCACCAATTCGGAACTGAAAAGCCGGGTTTACGAGATAAAAGACGATCTCCCTGACCTCGAACAGATAATCATAGTGGATGAGACCGATGTTCGGGACGGCGAGATCAGTTATCCCGTGGAGATGGAAAAAGCATCCGGTACGTTCGATGTTGCGAAGATGTCGCCGGATGATCCTGCATTTATGCTGTACACGTCCGGAACCACTGGAAAGCCGAAAGGCGTGGTGCACAGGCATCTTGCGATCGTCGGGCAACACGCGACCACCGAATGGGTACTTGATCTTCACGAGGACGACATCTACTGGTGCACGGCAGACCCGGGCTGGGTCACAGGGATATCGTACGGGATGCTCGGACCATGGTCGTGCGGCGCATCGGTCGTGGTTCACGGCGGGAGATTCGATCCTGAGGCATGGTACTCGGTGATCGATCAGTACAAGGTGACGGTCTGGTACAGCGCGCCCACCGCTTTTCGGATGCTGATGCGAGCTTCTGATGCGCACAAAAACCACGATCTTGGCAGTCTCAGGCATATCTGCAGCGTCGGCGAGCCGCTGAATGCCGAGATCGTGCACTGGGGCATCCGGACATACGGTCTGCCGATCCACGACAACTTCTGGCAGACCGAGACCGGCGGCATCCTGATCGCCAATTATCCGTCGATGCCGATAAAACCCGGATGGATGGGAAAGCCGATACCAGGGATCGCCGCCGCAATCATCGACGATGACGGGGATACTGTACCACACGGCACAGAAGGCGATCTCGCGACCACGCCTGAGTTTCCGTCGATGATGCTTGAGATCTGGAAGAATCCTGCAAAGTATGCCGAGTACTTCAGGAAGGGTTGGTATCTCACTGGGGATAAGGCAGTGCAGCACGAGGACGGTTATTTCCTCTTCATCGGCAGGGCTGATGATGTGATCAACACGTCAGGCGAGCGGGTCGGTCCGTTTGAGGTGGAATCCGCCTTAATCGAGCATCCTGCAATCGTTGAAGCTGGCGTCATCGGAAAGCCAGATCCGCTGCGCGGCGAGATCATCAAGGCGTTTGTCGTGCTTGCCGACGGCTATGCGCCATCAGACGATCTGGAAGCTGATGTCCGGAAGTTTGTGAAGACGAGGCTTGCAGGACACGCGTATCCCCGGGAGTTTGAGGTTGTGGAGACGCTTCCGAAGACGCGAAGCGGCAAGATCGTGCGAAGGATGCTGCGGGCAAAGGAACTCGGGCTTCCGCTTGGGGATGTATCGACACTGGGGGGGGATGAGTGAGTGGTGAGTTGATGAGTGGCGATATACGCTTTCGTTTGATTTTGCCATAACGCATCACCGGATGCGCTATGGACTTTCGGCACTTTGGATCTCCAAAAAAAGTGTAAACGATGTTATTGAGCCTTTCCGGATAGGTGCGTTGAGGTTGCTGTGAAATTAGCTAAAATGGATGAAATTTACAGGAATGTGCCACTGGAAGAGATTCCCTGGAATATTGAGACTGCGCCGGACGCTCTGGTTGAGTTGGTCGAAAGCGGAAGGGTGAAGCCCTGCAAAACCATTGATTTGGGCTGTGGTACTGGCAATTATGCTATTTATCTTGCCAGTATTGGATTTGACGTTACTGGAATCGATATTTCCCAAACGGCTATCGAGATTGCCAGGGAAAATGCAAAGAAGAAGGATGTCAAGTGCAATTTTTTTACCGCTGATCTTCTTGGAGATCTGCATGAAGTTAAGGAAACTTTTGACTTTGCTTATGATTGGGAGTTGTTGCATCACATATTCCCGGAGAACAGAGAGAAGTATGTTGAAAATGTTTATCGAATACTAAGTCC
>QBUV01000200.1 GCA_013572355.1 Candidatus Methanogaster sp. | reverse complement strand
ATCTGCTTTCTGCTTTCGAGTTCTTCCTGTATCTCCACATCCGGTTCAATCCCTTTCTGTTCCCTTTCAAGTTCTTCCAACCTCTTCGAAAGCGTTCCGAACTCTTTCATCGATCTCTTCAGGTCACCAATCTCTGATTCTATCTGTTTTACATCCCTTATACTGCCCTCTATCTCATTTAGCTCTTCTTCGATCTTTTTCTGCTCCTTTACCGCGGGTTCGATCTCTTTTAACTTCTTCCGGTGATCTTCCACCTCCTTTGACAGATTATTCTTTCTATCCAGTTCCTCTTTCATACGCTTTATCTTACTCTCCTGTTCCAGTCTTTGCTTATCGAGACGGTCCCGCTTCTTTTTATCCCCATCCAGTTCTTTTAACCCATCCTGAGATTCGAGATACCGCTCTTTCGCATCTTTCGTCTCATCAAGTATCTTTTTTGCACCTGCCGCATCTTCGAGATCTTTTTTTGCGGTTGCAAGATGTTTTCCAAGCTCCGTAGCATCCCTTTCAAGTTTTTCAATCTCCTTCCGGGTAGAATCGATCAGTTCCTTCTTCTTTCCGAGATCATCCTTCTTCAGTTGCAACTGCGCAAGTTCTCTTTCCAATCCGGAAATCTCTTCCTTTATCTTCGAAACCGCAATCTTTCCGTGCTCGAATCTCTCTTTTAACCCAGTGTAGTTTGCGGTGCTGCCTTTCGTTTCATGGTAGCTCTTTTCGAGATCAACGATCTCGGTTTTGACGATCTTTGAGACGTCATTTAAGTTATCGAACGCTGTTCTGTACTCATCCACCCGGAGGATGCTGTCAAAGACCTTTTTCCTCGCTCCCGGTGGTGCGAGGAACGACGAGGTGAACGTCCCCTGCGGGACTCCGACCGCATTCTCGAATATGGACGAGAGATCAGCCGAAGTTATGGCGCCACCGAAGAGATTTTCCACGATCCAGTCCTGCACATCCACCTTTCCGACTGCCAGCTCTCCGACCTGGGATTCCACCCTGTAATCGCCCTTAACCGACCTTGCGATCACATATTCCAGTTCATCTGGCGCAACGACATGAACCCTGACATCTCCTGCCTTCTCCCCCCTCCGCAGAAAATCCTTCTGGCTGTACGGGAG
This sequence comes from Candidatus Methanogaster sp., assembly GCA_013572355.1. Taxonomy (GTDB): domain Archaea; phylum Halobacteriota; class Methanosarcinia; order Methanosarcinales; family Methanogasteraceae; genus Methanogaster_A. The sequence goes on along the minus strand of QBUV01000200.1, from coordinate 2,520 downwards.
ATGATCGAAGAGCGCAAATCCGATGCTTTCGAGGATCGTTGTCTTGCCAGCGCCGTTTTCGCCGCTGATGCCGTTGACCCCGTATCTGAATGGGACTTCACAATCACGATATGACTTGATGTTCCTGAGTTCAACAGAGTTAATCCACATCTGCCCCACCACCACCCCTACCAAACGGCAGATCGGTCTGTTCCTTATTTTCGATTTTAACCACACTATATGAACTTTGCAGGTGTTCGAGGATGATCTGCGGATCAGTCTTGCTAACAGCGAGTTGTTTCGCCTCGATCACCATATCCGTGACATCAGTGAGATGCCTGCGATACTCTGTATTCTTGACCATCTCCTCGATAACGGATCGCTCAATCTCTGATCTGGAGATATCGCGGTCATCGACGACGCCTGCCGGATCTTTCGTATCGATAATCTTTATATTGACCCATAGCGGATCGAGGTGCTCTGAAACGATCTCTTTTATCTTCTCGATGGATATATCTGTTCTCGGGAATCTGAGATCGCCATGCAGCGAGATATCGACAAGCGGCTTCGTATCCCCATCTCTGCGAGCCGCCCCGCCGAGGGCCGATCTGACTGTGCTGTACAGGTCCTGAAGCGACCGTATCCCGCTGGTATCGATCCCGAACCGCTCGATGTGGCGGGGCGCTGCCTTCTGAAACGAGGGCTTGCCATCCACAACATGGTAAAACCCTTTTGGCTTTTTGTATTCTGACATCGATACCGTTTCACAACTTCCACCGTTGAATATCCATCCGTCACGATCGTATTGTACGTGATAATGTCCGAGCGCAAGATAATCGACCGCATCACGCAGGGGGGTGAGGGAATTGTAGGATAACTCCCCGATACCTGACGCACTGACCACACCTTCCATCCCAAAATGCATCATGAGAATCGTGTAATCAGGCGTACCACAGCGGGCATTGATCGCTTTAATCTCCTCTGCAATCTCAGGTATCAGATTTCGGGTCTGTGATCCAAGATATTTGACGCCAAAGATGCGTACACCGTTTATATCGACAAAATCCCCCATCAGCTTGATCTCGTGCTGCCCCATCTGCTCCATCGGCTTGATCCGTATCAACCGCAGCAGCCCCTGTGCATCGAGTATCTGCATCCAGCCATTCACATCCCGGTGATACGCAAGATCGTGGTTGCCCTCGATCGCATACACTGGAATCTCCTGATCCGCAAGTTTCGTAAGGATTTTAAACGCCTGCATATACGTTGGAGCATTGATATTCCTCTTATGAAAGAGATCTCCGGCAATGAGCAGAAATTCTGCATCTGACTGGATCGTATAATCGACAACCCGGTCGAAAGCGCGTGCAAAGTCCTTGAACCGCTCGGAAAGACCGTACTGCACATATCCGAGATGGAAATCACTCGCATGCACAAAGTTCATGATCATCTTATCGAATCCGCGGGCACATTAATATGTCGGCACGGTGGAATATATTTATGGATGTTCTGGGTGTTCAGGTGCCTGTGCCGGTACTGGTGCTGGTTCTCGCGGTCACGATCGATCTGGTAGCAGGTGAGATGCCAAATGCCGCCCACCCCGTGGTCTGGCTCGGCACGCTGATACGCCGGATATCAGGGTGGTGCGAGCGGACCGATAAGAGGTATCACAGAATCTGCGGACTTGTACTGGTGCTGATATGCGTATCGTGCGCTTGCCTCACAGGCGTTCTGTTAACTCTTCTGGCAGAGCGGCACAGTCTCATCGGCATCGTCTTGGTGGCGTATTTCTTGAAATCGACGTTCTCGATACGGTCGCTTGTCAGTTCTTCAAACCTGATCTACAGGGATCTTTCCGAAAACGATATCGAGAGTGCAAGAAAAGACTTAATCGCGCTCGTAAGCAGGGACGCTGGGGGGCTTGACGAGCCAAAAATCGCATCAGCAGCGATCGAATCTACCGCTGAGAATTACGTGGACAGTATCCTCTCGCCGATACTCTATTTTGCAGTCTTTGGGCTTCCGGGCGCTCTTGTGTACAAAGCAGTGAACACGCTCGACTCGATGGTCGGATACAGAAACGAGCGGTTCTATGCGATCGGTTTCGCATCTGCAAAGTTAGACGACATCGCCAACTGGATTCCTGCGAGGTTGTCTCTTCTCTTCATTCTCCTGCCGTCCTTCCGGTTCAGTCCGGGGTCTGCGTTACGGGTCTGTCTGCGTGACCACGCGCTTCCAGAGTCCCCGAACTCCGGATACCCGATGGCGATGGTTGCAGGCGCTCTTGGTTGCAGACTCGAGAAACCCGGGAGTTACGTGCTCGGGCGCGAATATCCGGATCCATCACCGCACCACATCCTTCAGGCGAACCGGATCGTCATGCTTGCCTCGCTTCTTCTGATTGCGGTGGTGATTGCGGTGATTGTGGTCGTCCCATAATCCTTATGATCGGTGCCCACATCCGCAAGTCTCGGCTGGTGCTTCGGGCGTTGCTGTTGCATCGACGTCGTCCGGATGCCACTACCAGATACGAGAATCTCA
>QBUV01000199.1 GCA_013572355.1 Candidatus Methanogaster sp. | reverse complement strand
CACCATATCAAAAGTAACATTTGAAGATATGCGATTTTATGAAAATGGTGGTGGTGGTGGTAGCGGTACCATGTGGTCTGATGGGAACGGTACATACGAAAATGGTATTCTTACAAAGGATTACAAATCGGGAACTTGGGTATTTTACAGAATAACAGCCAAAGATGAATCGGGCAATACTGCTGTGACGCCTGTTTATATGTTTACGTTGTAGTGTCTGGAGACATGTTACAGAGCATATATGCGGTCTAGCTCAGAAAAGGATGCCTCGGAATTTATTCGGGGGTGGGAAGGTTGGGGCTTCATGGTGTACGTGGGTATCTTATTTGTTTGGGGGTCCCCAAGATGCGAGCCTGCGATAACAAATATATACCAAAACGATCCATTCAAGAGAGATGACCAGCACCCCGAATCTCGATTATGAAGCACTCGGGCTGAAAGCCGGGCTGGAGATACACCAGCAACTAAACACCGAACATAAACTCTTTTGCAGATGCCCGACATTGCTCCGGGACACAAGCGAATCGGATTACGAGTTTTACAGGTACCTGCGACCGACGCAGAGCGAGATGGGTGAGACCGACCGGGCAGCGCTCGAAGAGGCGAAAGTCGTCCGCAAATTCAGGTACAAGGCATATCCGAGTACCTGTCTCGTCGAGAACGATGAAGAGCCGCCGCGGGAACTAAATGAGGAAGCGATCGATACCACGCTCATGATCACCCGCCTCCTCCACATGCAGCCGGTCGACGAGCTCCACACCATGCGAAAGATCGTGATCGACGGCTCGAACACTGCCGGATTCCAGCGCACAGCGCTTGCCGCAACTGCTGGCTACATCGAGACGTCGGAGGGGCGGGTCGGCATGGATGTGCTCTGCCTCGAAGAGGACGCGGCCCAGCGGGTGGGGGGAGAAGAGGATACGGTCGTCTTCTCGTTAGACCGGCTCGGGATACCGTTAGTCGAGATCGGCACTGCGCCTGACATCGTCTCGCCTGCCCACGCAAGAGAGACTGCCGAGCAGATCGGGATGATTCTTCGGTCAACCGGTGCGGTCAAGCGCGGGATCGGCACGATCCGGCAGGACGTGAACATCTCAATAGCAGGGGGGGCAAGGGTTGAGATCAAGGGAGTCCAGGAACTCGATCTGATCGAGACCATCGTTATGTACGAAGCACTCCGCCAGGTCCGACTGCTTGAGATCCGGGAGGAACTCAAGAAGAGGGGCGCAACTGTTGGCGAGACTACGGACGTGACGCAGATATTTGAGAATACCGGTTCATCGGTCATCAAGCGCGCAATTACGAAGGGGTGCGTGCTTGCACTACGCCTACGTGGATTCGGGGGCATGGTCGGAGCAGAGATCCAGCCAGACCGCCGTCTTGGATCCGAGTTTTCGGATCGGGCAAAGAAAGCAGGCGTTGGCGGGGTATTCCACACCGACGAGCTGCCTGCCTATGGGGTTACCGATGCCGAGGTCGATGCGCTCCGGGATTTCGTGGGCGCAGAGGCAGAGGATTGTGTGGTAATCGTTGCCGATCTCTGCGATCGGGCAGCGGATGCGCTTAATGAAGTTTCCGCAAGAGCAGAGCAGGCGCTTGCAGGGATTCCTGAAGAGACTCGAAAGATGCTTCCTGATGGCACCAGCGCGTATCTGCGACCGCTTCCGGGTGCTGCACGGATGTATCCCGAGACCGACGTTCCGCCGGTTCTGATATCCGGCAGAATCGAGGGGATTCCGATTCCGGAGTTGCTTTCCGATAAAAAGGATCGTTACGTCAGGGAATATGATCTTTCAGAGGATCTGGCACGGAAGATGGTATATTCCAGATATCTGAATGTCTTTGATGCGGTCATGGGCTCGGTGAGCGTGGATGCTGCTCTTGTGGTGCGGACACTGACCGCAACACTGACCGAACTCCGAAAAGATGGTGTCCGGATCGGGGAATTTTCGGATAGACACTTTTTAGAGCTGTTCGGTCTTGTAGCAGATAATACGATTGCGAAAGAGGGAATTATCGATATATTGCGCGTGCTTGCAAATCAGCCAGACCGCCCGGTTGCAGACGTGGCAGAGAGCATCGGCATCGTCGGCATGGATGAGCAGGAGATTGCGGATACGATCGCAAGGATTGTTGTGGATCGGAGTGACTTCGTTCGTGAACGTGGGATGGATGCGGTTGGTCCGCTGATGGGTGTTGCGATGCAGAACCTGCGTGGCAAGGCGGACGGCAAATTAATCAGCAGGATACTTACGGAAAAGATCAGGGAGGCGTTATCATAATCAGCGTTAATCGGTACAAATGTGGATACTGCGGCGCATGTGTCTCGGTCTGCCCGGCAGGCGCGATCGAACTTATAGAGACGTGGATCGAGATTGCAGATACTTGCAATGAATGCGGTGCCTGCGCTCGAATATGCCCGATCGGGGCTATTGAGGTACTGAAATGAAGGATAAATACGACATCATCGTTGTCGGTGCAGGACCTGCCGGCTCGATCACTGCAAAGACCGCTGCCATGCGCGGATGCGACGTGCTGATGATCGAGAAGCGGCAGGAGATCGGGGATCCGGTCAGGTGCGCAGAGGGTGTTGCGAAACCCAGGATCAAGAGGCATATAGAACCGGATGAGCGGTGGATTGCTGCTGAAGTCAAGGGTTCACGGATATTTGCACCGGACGGCACCGGTGTCGAACTATCAGAGGACGTTTCAGGAAGCGAGGTCGGGTACGTGCTCGAACGCAAACTCTTTGACCGTGCGCTTGCCGATGCCGCGGCGATTGCCGGAGCAGATGTTCAGGTCAAGACGCGGGCAACAGGTCTGATCATGGAAGACGGGTATGTGAAAGGTATCACTGCGATGCACCTCGGCTGCGAAGAAGTGGAGATACGTTCCGATATCGTGATCGGTGCTGACGGCATCGAATCCAAGATCGGGCGGTGGGCAGGTATCGATACCACGCTTTCACCTTCCGGCATCAATACCTGCGCACAGTTCCTTGTGGCAGACATCGATGTCGATCCGGATCGCTGCGAATTCCATCTCGGCAGTGCGGTAGCGCCCTCGGGGTATCTATGGGTATTCCCAAAGGGCAACCGGTGCGCAAATGTCGGGATCGGGATCGGCGGTGATACATGCAGCCCGGGTAAACGTCCGATCGATATTCTACAGAACTTTGTCAGGACTCGCTACCCCGATGGCAAGATCATCGAACTCGTTGTCGGCGGCGAGCCAGCATCCGGACCGATCGAACAGACAGTTGCTAATGGTTTGATGCTGGTAGGCGATGCCGCTCATCAGGTCGATCCGCTCACAGGCGGCGGCATCGCCAATGCGATGGATGCAGGGAGTATCGCAGGAGCCGTTGCTGCCAGTGCGATTGCGGAGGGGGACGTCTCCCTGGAGCGATTGCAGGAATACGATGCCGGCTGGAGGGAGGATTTCGGAAAGAGATTGAAAAGGTCGCTTGCTGTTAAGGATCGTTTCGTATCGCTTACGGATGATGACCTGAACAAGCTTGCGCATTCTGTCGAGGGTCTTGATTTTGCCACAATGGATCTCTATGGGCTGCTGGTTGCACTGATCAAGAAGAACCCGAAGACGCTCTGGAGTCTCAGGAAGATGTTTGTGTGATCGGGGTCGGGGTCGGGTGGGGTATTGCTGCTGATCCGTGCAATGGCAGCCGCGCCACCAACATCTTTAAATATTCGGAAATAAAAGATAATCTTTGTGATGCGGTTTATTGACAGGGAAGTAGAACTCGAGTTTCTCGAAAAGAAATTCAACTCTTCAAACGCCCAATTTGTAGTTATCTACGGCAGAAGACGGGTTGGGAAAACCGAATTGATAAAACAGTTTTGCGAAGGCAAAAACTCGCTTTACTTTCTCGCAGACAAGAGGGGGACGCTCTTGAACGTAGAAAGGTTTGCGCAAAAAG
>QBUV01000198.1 GCA_013572355.1 Candidatus Methanogaster sp. | reverse complement strand
AAACCTACAATGTCCTTAAACTGCATCTTCTTACGCGGCTTAATCGTTATTTCGTGGTCATCAAGGGTCCAGAGCAGGATATCGCCAGGGTTAATACCAAGCGATCTTCTGATCTCTGCCGGGACTATGGTCGAATGTCCGCTTGATATTTTGGTTTCACTGATCATGTGTGCATCACTAAGTGATATTGCGTTTGCTAAGTATAAATACTTATTGGGGTGGTGGGGTTGGTTTTGCCGGAGGTGGTGTGGGTGTGTTGCGGCTTCCCTTTTCCCTCTTCTTCCCCTTCTTCGCAGCCTTCGCCGCCACCTGCTCAGAGAACACATTCAAGAGATTCATCAGCTTCTCGTACTGCGCTGTCTCGATGTGCGAATACCTGATAGGCAGCTTGAACGCCTTCGTCTCCTTCTTGAGCCGGCTGTACAGATCCTTCGACCTCGAAGTCAACGCCTCATCAGTCGTGCCCTCAATCAGCATCACGCCACCGGCGCCTGACTCAAAAGCATGACCGACAACGTCCGCATCCAGCAGATGAATCGATGGCACCTGAATGAACCGGATGAGCGGCGAATACTGCGTCCTGTTAACCCCTGCAAGATCAGCCGCCGCATAAGCAGCCGGGTCGATGTACACGATCACACCCATGCCCGCGTCAAGAATCCCTTCTGCCTGCGCCTTTAACTGCTCCCGCGTATAGTTCGCAATCTCAACAGCCCCCTCCGGGCAGACTGCCGCACAGATCCCGCACGCATTACACGAGAGTGGATCAAGAACAGGCTTCCTACCGTCGTCCGTAATCGCAAGCGCCCCGTACGGACATTCCGCAACACATACGCCGCAGCCATCACATGCATCCGAGATAACAGGTTTTTCAGGTGACACCGATATCCTGCCCTTCCCGAGGAACTGGTGGATCTTGTGAGCCGCACCGATCGCTTCTGTCACCGAGTCGTGGATGTCTTTTGGTCCGACAGCGCACCCTGCCACAAAGACGCCTTGATTTAATGTATTCACAGGATCGATCTTGACGTGTTTCTCCTCTATAAACCCGTCGCCGCCTACCGGAACTCCCAGTTGGTCCGCGAGTTCTCGCGACCCTTTTGAGGGGATAAGTGACGGGCAGAGCACAACCATGTCGAACTCGGCTTCCCCGATCTCGCCTAAGAGCGTGTCCTCGTATCTGACCTGCAATGTATCGCCGAGCGGATTCACCTCAGCCACACGCCCGCGGACAAAGTTAACACCGATCTCCTGCGTATGCTGGTAGAACTCTTCCATCCGGCGCCCTGCCGATCGCATATCGATGTAGAAGATCGTAACACCCGCATCAGGTTTCATCTTGAGGACGAGCTGCGCCTGTTTCTGCGAATAGATGCAGCAGACCTTTGAGCAATGCTTATTTCCCCGATTGAAGTCGCGGGACCCGACGCATAACACGAACGCAACCCGCTCGGGAAATGTTCCATCTGCCTTCTGAAGCCTCATGCCGGTCTTGCTCTTGGCGGAGACCATCTCCTCAAACTCGATTGCAGTTATAATATCCGGGTGATCTCCGTAGTGGTATTCCTCAATTATTGATGGATCGATCGACTCAAACCCTGTCGCAATCGTTATCGCGCCGCAATCCACCTGTATCTCTTCCTCGCAATCACCAAGCCGGATCGCGCCGGCAGAACAAGCTTTTTCACATGCGCCGCATTCGATGCAGAGCTCCCTGTCAATTATGTATGCCTGCGGGATCGCCTGCGCAAACGGCAGGTATATCGCATCCGTCGGACACTTTGCGGCGCATCTGCCGCAGGATGTGCACACCGTGATATCGACGTACCGCGGCGAACGACGGAGGGTTACGCTGTAATCGCCCACGTTTCCATCGACCGATGCAACCTCTGTCTGGGTGTAGAGCGTGATATTCGGGTGATTAAAGACCGCAACCATCTTCGGGGTTAGGATGCACTGCGAGCAGTCGAGCGTCGGAAACGTCTTTGAGAGGCCGATCATCTGCCCGCCGATGTATGGGGCTCTCTCGATCAGGATAACCTCGCGTTCGTCAGCCATCTCAAGCGCAGCCGTGATCCCGGCAATTCCGCCACCAACAACAAGCACACGGTCTTTGACATCCTTTATGATCGGGTTTAAGGACTCGAGGTTCTGCATCCGGGAGACTGCGCCCTTCACGAGCCCCCTCGCTTTCCTTGTAGCCTCCTCCTGGTCCTCATGCACCCATGAACACTGCTCACGGATGTTTGTGATCTCAAGAAACATCGGGTTTGCGCCTGCTTTCTCTGCCATCGCACGAAACGTCTCGAGATGAAGCTTCGGAGAACATGAGCCGATCACCACGCGATCTATTAGTCCATTCTTGATGTCGCTCTCGATCTGACCCTGTCCCGCACTGCTACAGAGATAATCCTGGACATTTGTGAGTGCAACGCCGTCCATTCCTGATACTTCGTCTGTGATCTTCTCGACATCAACGACATCGCCGATGTTGCCGCCGCATCTACAGAGGTATACGCCAATTTTTTCGCTGCTCATCTCTTTCACCGATCCCCTTTCAGTTTCAGAAGAAAATCCTCGTTCGTTACAAGATTCAGGTCGATTCCGAGTTCCTCTGGCAAGTACCCGAATGCGAGTCCCAGAAGCTGGGAATAGTGCAGAACCGGGATATTGTACGCAACACCGTTTTTCTCCTCAATCTCGATCTGCCCGCCGTCAAACTGCAAATGACAGAACGGACACGCATTAACGATGCAGTCAACGCCAGCGTCCCTGATCCGCGATAGTTTGTGCTCCAGCATCTCAAGCGACTTATCAAGAAGCGCAGACCTGACCCCGCCTCCTGCTCCGCAGCACGCCATCTTGTCAGGATAATTGACACTCTCTGCGCCCGTTGCCTCGACCAGTTCGTCAAAGAAGCGAGGATCTTCCGTACTCCCGAGCTTTCTTTCTTTTGACGGCTTTACGAGGTGGCATCCGTAGTGCAGAGCGACTCTGAGGTCTAACGGAGACGTCACCATCTCCTTTATCTTTTCAGGTCCTGGCTCGTCGTAGAGTAGTTCAATGATGTGCCTGACATCCACGGTTCCCTTGAATTGCTTTCCGATCTTCTCGAGATGGGCGTTTGTGCTTTTCTTAATTGCCGGATCATCTTTTAGTTCGTTATTGGCGTCCACGAGGGAGCCATAGCAGCCATTGCAGATCGTCAGCACATCGCGCTCCATCTCCTCTGAGAGCACGATGTTTCGGCTGGCAAGTAAAAGCCACGTCGCTTTATCAAACGACCGGAAGACGCCGGGCGCAGGACAGCACGACGCACCGGGTAGGTCCGCGTAATCGATCCCCAACCGCTCAAGACAGAGTTTTGTGGCTTTCTCGATTCCGGGATACCGGTTCGGGGTGATACAGCCTAAATAGAGTGATAATTTGTTCATGATGGTTCCCCTCACTCGTGAGCGCCAGCCACGAGTTTGTCAAATCCACACGACTCAAGGAGTGTCTGCACATCGGCAAGTGCATCCGGATATTTGTGAACCGTCTCGGGAAGAGCCTCCATCCCGAGGCTCTCTCGCTTCTCCTTCACCGCGTCATTGATCGGCACGGCATGACCGTACTCAAGCACCAGTTGACTGACCCTTCGATGTTCCGGAAGCATGATTCCCTCGTGCACCGCGATCGTCCGGATTGCGAGAATCGCATCAGCGATCTTGATCTCACGCGGACATCGCTCCTGACAGGTGTAGCATGTGGTGCACATCCAGAGGTCGGGGTCGTGCAGCACGTCTCTTCCCACACGTGCCTTCCTGACGATCTTTCGCGTGATCATGCCTGTGTAGCGTCCCGACGGGCAGCTTCCGCTGCATGTGCCGCACTGGAGGCACGTGAGTATCTCAAGACCTGCGTCTTTTAATGCGTCTGATATATTTGATTTGTTTGATTGATTCATTGTTATTCGCCATTCATTACCCGGATTCATCCGCAGCCC
>QBUV01000197.1 GCA_013572355.1 Candidatus Methanogaster sp. | reverse complement strand
ATCCAACCACATCCCAATCTATAAAAAGAGGCACACAGAATGCAAAGAAATCTCATCCAATCTGACCCAGCAGTCATGATGGGTAAACCGGTAATCGCAGGCACACGCATCACCGTTGAGCTGATTCTGGAAAAACTTGCAGCTGGCGAGGGCATCAAACAGTTAATCGAGGAACACCCCAGCCTCTCCGAGGAAAAAATCCGTGCTGCGTTGGCATTTGCATCCGATGCATTGCGGGCGGATGTAGTCTATCCCACCGCGAGGCGGAAAAGTGAAATTCCTTGCTGATGAATGCGTGGATCGGCAGATTGTAGATCGCCTCAGGCACGATGGACATACTGTGTTATATGTTGCTGAGATGGAACCCGGGATTTCAGACCATGATGTACTGGATCTGGCAAATCATGAGGGGGCAGTACTGTTAACGGCAGACAAGGACTTCGGAGAACTCGTGTTTCGTCAGGACAAAGTTGCACGTGGTATCGTTCTTGTCCGCCTTGCCGGATTATCGCCCGCGATCAAAGCAAAGATCATCGCCGCCGCCATCAAAGATCACGGAGATGAGTTTTTGAGGTCATTTACGGTGATTACTCCGGGCAGTGTGAGAATCCGACGGAAAGTTTTCTACGATCTATGAACGCATCAAGCCATCGGCATCCTAAGGAGCAAGCAGGGACGGCGCGATGGCTACGAGATCAGGCGTACTGCTGTCGATTTTGGTGTGCCGTACATCACGACGATTCAGGCAGGGGACGCGGTCGCGGTTGCTGCCGGGAAGGCTGGAATTGGTGTGGAGTCGATACGGGAACTCTGTTACCCATAAAACTAAATAATATGGGAAACGAGATTCCCATACAGGTGCAATTATGGTGAATATGCTGAAGTACAATCTCCACCGGACTCTTGAAATTTCTTAAGGAGTTCTCTCTTGATGCGGGCTGTGTTGTAACAAAAGAGCGTTGAGCCGGTTCCGCGGAGCCAGGCGGTCTCGACAATCGAGGACACTCTTGCACCGGTCCCGAAAGCTTGGGTCTGCCCCTGAATCATCCGCGCCTTCGCGTACACGCTTTCGGCGGTGCTGACGGCGGGATCGCACGCTTGCAACCTGCCCCCTACTCGATCTTGAACCTGAGGAGCGCAGCCATCCCGCCAAGTGCATCGAGCCGATTTCCCGGCTCAAACTCGGAGCTTAAGACGACGACCCGCCCCTGCATCTGCTCGACCCGCCGCAGGAGATCGTCCGCATCGATGCCGGATTTCGCTCCCGACTCCTCCCTGCCACCTTCCCCAGTTCCGCGCCCAGTCCTGGCGCCCATCTCATCTCCTGCCTCTGCTCCGGTCACTACTCCTTGCACTGCCCCAGCCCCTGCCTCCCGAAAGTTCCGCAGCGTCTCATCAACGATCAGCAGCGTCTCGATCGCACCAAGTTCGAGTGCAGCCATAACCTCGATAGTTCCGTAAGCGCATTTGCCGTAGGTTGCGATCTCGCGCATCAGTGCGTCCATCATCTTAGTCTCCCGCCCAATCCTTGATTCCTGCACGATCCTGTCAACCGCGCCCCGCCGCAGGACCTCGATAAACCCGGGCATTCCTGTCGACACGGTATCCTCGAGTACCGCACGTGCCGCGATATCCGGACTTGCGGAGCGCAGATACTCCATAAAATCTTCCTTTATGAATCCGGGTCCTGCGATGATGATTGAGTGGTCTTCTCCGCCTGCAACAGATTTGCTGAGCGCATCTGCTGCCGACGCAAAGAACTCGTGCGTGAAATCGCCGCCCTGTTTTCCGGATGGCTTGGTGACATGCGATACCAGATCCACGCCGAACTGGCGGACGCGCCCGATCTCTGCTTCTCCTGACTCGACTGTGATGATCGTCACGCGTGGGCGCTCAGAGGTGGCTCTCGCATCCTCGATCCGCTCGAGCTGATCCGGCTTCCAGTGCTTTGTGATGCCAACCATCGAGCCGATCTCGACGTTGATGGTGTGATACTCGCCGGTATCGACCCCGCCCCTGATGACGCCGCGTACACGCAGCCGGTTCGAGAACCGGTGGAACTCCATCCCGGAAACCTCGATCGTGAGGTGAACCGACTTCTTTTCAGCCGCTTCCGGGCGTATCTTGTCGGTTGCCCCCTCAACCCTCCGTTTCGTAAACGCTGATACGAGATCACGATTCTCGATTATGTATTTCAGGTGCCAGAGATCATCAAGCGTCTCAGGAACAAGTTCGATCACACCCTCGCGTCTCTTCAGTTTCTGCCGTCTGATCTTCATCGTTGCTAACAGTGTTTGCTCATCTGGTACAACTCTTTTCCCTGACCTGCCCAATAGGTTTACAAAGACCGCGTCCCCAAGTAACACTTGTGAAACCAGTATCCGAATATCTCCCGCTTGTAGGGATGGCGGGATTCATCATCCTCGTGCAGGTGCTTGCGCTTACGATGGCAGCTCCGATGGAGGCGAGCGGGATGCAGGCATTCGAGGATACGTCGTCGGTCTGGAATGTGGTGTGGTATATTGTAGTTATATTGCTATTCACGGCATTCATCCTTTTTATAATTAAAACCAACAAAAAATACATCCTCCACGCGGTCATACTCTTTGCAGTGGTTGCAACCATGTACTACGTGCTCATCGCATTCATACCGGTTGTACCGGCAATCATCCTGACCCTCGCACTTGCCGCGCTGCTCTACAAGTTTCCTGAGTGGTATGTGATCGATGTCACAGGAGTCCTTGTCGGAGCGGGCGCAAGCGCGATCTTCGGAATCTCGTTTGAGGTCCTCCCGACCATCATCTTCCTGATCCTTCTCATGGTCTACGACATCATCTCGGTGTACAAGACCAAGCACATGATCACACTTGCCGAGGGCGTGATGGAGCTTCATGTGCCGATCCTCTTCGTGGTCCCGAAGCGCAAGGATTACTCCTTCGTGAAGCATGATTTCTCTAAGAAGTTAGACGATGGGGAGGAGGAAGAGCGCGGAGCATTCTTTATGGGGCTTGGCGATGCCGTGATGCCAACGATCCTTGTGGTATCTGCCAACGTATTCCTGCCACTGGCATACCCTGACCTGCCACTACTGTTCGGATCGGTCGTCCTGCCCGCGTTTCTCGCAGCAGTCGGGACGCTTATCGGGTATGCGGTGCTGATGGTTGTCGTGATGGGCGGAAAGCCGCAGGCAGGACTGCCTTTCTTAAACACCGGCGCAATCCTTGGATACGTGGCAGGATGTCTTATCGCAGGCATATCCGTGATACCCGCGATGCCGGTGGTGTGATATCGCAGAGGCGGCAGGATCGCGATAGTTGTTGGCACACTTTGGTGATGTTTCAGGGTGGGGGCATGGATGGTGCGGATTTCGGGTTCGGTTCGGGCATCAAGATATGGTGGCAGCCCCTTTCGAGAGCAGAGTTTATATAGTTTGGGAGTTCGATTTATTATGATGTTTGATCGATCATTACATCAAGGAGGCATGGTAATATGAATAAATGTATAAAACACTTAGGTATATTGATTATATTGATGGCGTTTGCGGCGACGGCGATGGCTGCGGATTATGGCGTAACCATCTCACAACCATCGAATGAGAATACGCCAGAGGGTGTTAATGCGACATACACACTGACGGTTACAAACACAGGAAATTTTACTGATACCTATACGCTTTCGGTTGATAACATTGGCAGTGCAGACATAGCAGAACTGAATAAGGCAACGATGACCCTTGCATCAGATGCACATGAGGATGTTATTTTGGACGTTGCCGATGCGAATGCAGGAACGTATGACGTGACTGTGACGGTAGAATCATCGAATGCAAGCGATACAACTAGCACCATTATGACAACGGTTGACGCCGCATATAGCGTAACCATCTCACAACCCTCGAATGAGAATACGCCAGAGGACTTTAATGCGACATACACACTGACGGTTACAAACACCGGGGATTTTACTGATACCTATACGCTTTCGGTTGATAACATCGATAGTGCGGACATAGCAGAACTGGACAAGGCAACGATGACCCTTACAGCAGGAGCTGATGAGGATGTTACTCTGAAAGTTACCGATGCGGATGCAGGAACGTATAACGTGACGGTGAAGGCAGAATCATTGAATGCAACCGGTACAACTAGTCCCATTATGACTACGGTTGACGCCACATCACATAGCGTAACCATCTCACAACCCTCGAATGAGAATACGCCAGAGGACTTTAATGC
>QBUV01000100.1 GCA_013572355.1 Candidatus Methanogaster sp. | reverse complement strand
CCTCTTTTGAATCGAATGTCCGCTTCGGTTGCCCCATCTTTTACCGCCCAGATATATGTAATATTTGGATGCTGTTATGCATCCCAACATCTTCTTCCCCCAAATAAAAAAAGAGAGACGACCTCAGAAGAGATCGCCAAGATTGACCTTGAACGCGCCCAGACTTCCGCCGTAGTTTCCGGCAGTGATCTTCTTGACTCCCGGGACCTTCACAGCAGCCTCGATTCCGGCTTTGGTCGCGACGGTCACGGCTTCGAGGTCAACACCATTGATCACGAGTTCATACACTGCATTGACATCGGCAGGGATGTTCGTGTCCTCGACCTTGTCTTTGAGCGTCGGGGCAAATCTCTGGTTCGTTGTTGCCGTCATGAACGTGTACGTGTCCGCGCCCGGTTTTGAGCCACTTGCAACGATCCCACCAGGGAATGGCGTGATCGATCCTTTGCACTTCAGGACTGCCTCTACCGCATCCTTTGCTGCCTCAAGCCCGTTTGCCTGAGTGTCTGCAAGGATGAAGAAGTTGCCGCCTGCAACACCATCGACCGCACCGATTCCGTGCTCTATGACGAAGTCGCCTTCCATCATCGGGATCGCGTACGCCTTGCGCCCGCCGACCTCAAGTTCCGACTCATAACCATCCGCAAAGAACTTCAGCTTGAATCCGGTATCAAACTGCTTCTCCGCATCAGGAAGCCCGTTCCATACAGCAGTCGTTGGTGCTGTGAGCACACACTGACTGATCCGTCTCAGTACCTGGTCCTCAAGCGCCTTATACCCAAATGTGCATATCTGGATGTAGACGCCGGGACGTCCGTCCGGTGTCTCGCTGCCATCAACAACACATTCAATTCCAGCCTCTGCCGGGCACAGGATTACAGATGTCCCGAATCCTGTTGCTTCCGTTGCAGCAACCATTGCCCAGTGCTCGGTCGCGCCAGTGATCAGCACCCGTGCCACCTTAATACCAAATGCCTCTGCATAGGTATCCTCGATTTCAACTCCGTTCAGTTCCATAGAAATACCTCTACGGTCTCATCAATTGGGATACTACTAAAAGTTTTACATGGGATGGAACGTCACTCAACCGCCGCGTAATAGTACTCACCGCTCGCCTTCTGCTCCCGATCGAGCCTGGAACCCGGTTTGTTGATCCGCGGTCGTTTCGTCTCCTCGTCACGCCTGAATGTGATATCCAGATTCTTAAGGAACCGGTTCATGCCCTCGCGCAGACCGAACGGTCCGAAGACCTCGCCATGTACGGCAGGCTCCCCTTCGAACACGAGCAGCCGGTCGCTTAAGAGATCGATCATGTAGATGTCGTGATCGATCACGATCGCTGTTGCATGTTTGTTCTCGGCGAATCTCCGTATGGCAGAGCACGCGGAGACTCGCTGCTCGACGTCGAGGTGCGCGGACGGCTCGTCCAGCACATAGAGGTCGGCGTCCCTGGATAGACACGCAGCGATCGCGACCCGCTGGAGTTCGCCGCCGCTTAAGTCCGCGATCTCCCGCTCCATCAGATACCTAAGCTGAAGCGGGTTTGTGATGCTGGTCTCGTAGTAACTGGTATCGACGTAACGCGTGATACTCCGCAGGAAATCGTGAACCCTTGCAAACGAATCCGGTTTTATGTACTGCGGTTTGTAGGAGATCTTGATATCTGTGGATATTTTACCGGTTGTCGGCTCTTCAACTCCCGCGAGCAGTTTTGCAAACGTACTCTTCCCGATCCCGTTCGGACCGACCGCTCCGACGACCTCTCCTGCCCGCAACTCACCGGCAGCCACCGAAAGCGAAAATCCGCCGCCATACGTCTTTGTAAACTCAGGAAACTTAAATAACACTGGAATGTCCTTCACCGATCGCGGCGCATGTACCTCGAAATCGATCGAATCCGGTCTGATCCGCACGTTCTCCTCTGGCAGGAATCCGCGGAGATACTGGTTGATCGCCTGCCGTACTCCCTTCACGTGCGTGATCACGCCGAATCCGCCTGGCTCGCCGTATCCGACATGCGCCACATCGGCAAGCAGATCGAGGATCGCAAGATCGTGCTCGACCACCAGTACCGCGCTCTCGTTCGCAAGTTTCCTGATAAGGATCGCAGCACGGATGCGCTGGTAGATGTCAAGATACGGACTTATCTCATCGAAAAAATAGAAATCGGCATCTCTGGCAGCACAAGCAGCGATCGCAACCCGCTGAAGCTCGCCACCGCTGAGATCACCGAGATTCCGGTTAAGGATGTGTCCGATCTCGAGTTCTGCTATCAGGTTCTCAAGTTCGCCACGTTCATCCACTTTCTCGAGCAACTCCGATACCTTGCCGCTGAATACTTCAGGAAGTCGGTCCACGTACTGCGGTTTCTGGGATAACCGTATTTCGTTTTGGGATATCTTCCTGAGATAATCCTGCATCGCAGAGCCGGAATAATACTTAAAGATAGCCTCCCAGTCCGCATCAGAATCGAGATTCGGCTTTAAATTTCCGGAAAGGATCTGGACTGCTGTCGTCTTCCCGATCCCGTTGGGTCCAAGGATGCCGACCGTCTTTCCGTGCTGCGGCAGCGGCAGCCCGAAGAGCACGAAGCCATTTTCGCCGTATCTGTGCGTCGGCTCTGTCAGGGACTCGGGAAGCGATATGATATGTATCGCCTCAAACGGGCACTTGTTGACGCAGATGCCGCACCCGATGCAGAGTTCTTCGGAGATGACAGGCTTCTTCCCTTCCGCAATCACGATGGTCTCGTCACCGGTCCGCACGCGCGGGCAGTATTTGACGCACTCGTGCGAGCATGTATCTGGCTGGCATCGGTCCCTGTTCAGTATCGCAATTCTCATTATGTGTCTCTGTATTCGATCCGGGGTGGTAAAAATGTATGGCGGTTGGGGGTGCTTGCGGTCACGCGTTGGGATCGGTGTCAGGGGTGTGTGGTGCAGTTCATCACAGGGATTCGCGGGTATTTGCGATCACGCTCTGAACCGGAAGCGGCAGTGGCGGTGCCCGATCCCGACGTTTCGTTCCACTCACAGAAACTCCATAAGCGTCCTTTGAAACCTGCATTCATCGAGTAACTGCATCTCACCCCGCCATCTGTCCTGAGGCGTCCGGATGCGCGTCTGCATCTTGGAAAGCGCACCGCCAACGCTATCAAACCGCATCCCGCGCCCGGTGAGTGCGTCACGAACCGCCTCCCTGATCACCCAGACCCCAAGCGGCGCCCAGTAATCGGGAAGAATCTCCCGCACGATGAATACCGACGCCTGCCGCCTGATTGCATGGAGATACTCGACAGCAGCGGTTCTTGCTGCATAGTATCCCCCTGCAAGCGATGAATAACCCTTTTTACCGCCATAGCCCTCCCGGTCGCTTCCGATCCACAGTTTCTCAGACCATACCGAATTCGGATGCCATATCTCGATCAACTCGAAAGAAAAACATCTGGGGATCAGCAGGATCTCGAAATGGTTTCCGAATTTCTCGGAAGTGAAGAGCGCGATCTCGCGTATCTCAGGATAATCCCGTATATCGTCGAGCAGCATCTTTCCGACCATGTCATCGATCGCGGTGATCGACCACCGTGTCGGAACGAGCCGCCGCTCTCTTCCCAGGAGTCCGATCGAGAACATGCGCGTGATGTGGTTCTGCGAGATGTCATGCCGGTGCAGTTCACGTATCGAGTCCGCAGCAAGTACGTCAGTGTCAGACACCAAATAATCTACCTTTTCCGGGACTTTAGGGTTCTCTGCAAGCGTGATACTCTTAATCTCGCCTGCAGGGCCCATCGGCATCAGCGTGCCATCGAATGCCACATTCACGTCCACCGGTTTCGTGAACCACACCTCGGTATCCACCGGCATCTCAGCCATCGCCAGTTCCTGTGACGTGAGCAGAAAAGGGTTTGTGGGCGCTTTCGCATCCTTCACATCCATCCGGGCGTATGAACGCACCAATCTCGACCGCAATCCGATGACCTCGTCGATACTTATCTTCAGAAGTTCTTTCGGATCGTCATACTGCCGCGCCTCGCTATCTCCCACATTCGGAGGTACCAATGGACCTGCAAAGATGTCGGGATAGCCTTTGCTCCCGACAAAAACAGATGGCGGGGACGCTCCGAAGAGATTGTCTGAGACGGGGATTGTCTCGACTGCCTTGAATCGCTCCAGAATCGGGCAGCGCGGGCGCCCACATAGCCCCTTCCCCTTGCAGATTACGCATCGATCCATCATCCAGTCATTGGCATGGTATGTAAAATAGATGGCGGTCGAACCATCAAAGCATTTTTAAGGAGTCTGTCATAGTTGGTATTCATTCATGAGATTGCGGATAATCAGTTCGAAAGAAGAGATTGGCAAAGTGGATCCCGCAGAAGAGCTCGTGCATCTCACGTTCAGACCGTCGAACACGGACGTGGTTGCGCTGATAAAGGCATGTCCGAATCTTTTGGTAGTGCACATCCCGAGTTCATACAAGAAAACGATGTCAAAGTCAGCAACGATGTTTCTGTCCGCAAACAACATCAAACTGCTCGCGGGCGATCTGCGTGGGCATCGCAAGGACGTTGATCAGTACTACACGGTAAGCGATGCCGCCATCGCAGAGATACTTGACCACCAGAAGAATGGACTTCGCAGGGATGAGATCGTTAGAAAAGCTGGC
The DNA here is from genome assembly GCA_013572355.1 of Candidatus Methanogaster sp. GTDB lineage: Archaea > Halobacteriota > Methanosarcinia > Methanosarcinales > Methanogasteraceae > Methanogaster_A. The sequence continues at coordinate 21,967 of QBUV01000100.1, read as the reverse complement.
AGGAACGCCAGATTGAGTCCGGATCTCATCAACCACATCATTGATATTAATAGCGAGCGGTTGAATATTTAAGGGTCGTAACGGCAACTGCTCAGGTATGTTGATTGGTCTCCCGATTGCGATCCTGTACTTTCTGGCAAGAAAAATAACCGCGGAGGGCGCAGAGGAACGCAGAGTATTTAACCATTTATTTCCCCTCCGCGCCCCTCTGCGGTTAAATTCCCTGTTTGGTTACAGTATGCCCCATGTCCCGGGTAGTCTATACATAATGAAGTTCCCCGATAGTGGTTTGGGTACCTGAGTAGTTACGATATGAAAAAATAAATAAATCCCGCCGGAATCCGGCGGAATCAGATCTCACTCAAATCGGCGCATGTCCGTTCTCATGACAGGTCATGCAGTCAACATCCACGACAGTGTCCTGGTGTGCGTCGGCATGGCAATCGACACACGCTCTCGATCCGGTGTGCTCGATGTGACAGTCCGTGCAGTTCATGGCCGCATGTAGTGTCGGATGATCGGTGAACTCCTGCTTGGTATCCTCGTGGCAGAGCATGCACTGGTCACTGGTCACGATCGCACCGAACTTGATCTCTGTCGGAGCATGTGGGTTGTGGCAGGTCTGACAATCAGCCAGTCCATAACCATGTTCCAGTTCGTGGCAGTCCAGACAGTTCTTGGATTCGGCATGTTCCTCGTGACATGAGTAGCACCCTTCTCCGATCAACGGCTGTTCGTAACTGTACGTTGTCGGGCTCAGCTTGTTGCGGAGCGCATCATAACTGGTGTCCTTTGTCGCGTGTCCGCCACCAAGTGTCATGAGCTCGGTATACTCCGTTACATGACAGTCGCCGCAGCCGGCACTGGTATCAGCCGTATGTGCAGGGTGACAGGACATACAATCACCAGTCATCTTTGGATCTGCGTGTTGGTAGTCCCCGTGGCACATCGCGCATTCCGTATACATCGGCGCGATAGGCATGGTATGGCAGCGCGAGCACTCAGAAGAGGTCATACCCACGTGCAGTTGCATGATTCCATGCGTGGGGCTGTGACAGTCCGTACATCCGCGTATATACCCCTCTGTACATGGCTTTGCACGCTCGCCCCTGTGATCAAGGACGATTGTATTGAAGACCGCGGGCCATGTACCTGCACCCGCCATCTTCTGGGTATACTCGGAATTATGACAGCCGCCACACTGCTCCATCTCGATCGATGCGTCCGAATCGTAGTATATAATCGAGGCAATGATCAGTCCAAGGGTGATCACTATCAACAATGCAAATAATTGACTCTTATTCATGGTAGACTCCTCGTCAATATTATCATAAGATGTTGGATAACCCTTACCGATTCCTATAAATATGTTTCGGAATCTGCCGCCAGATTGAAGTAACGCTGGTATAGAATATGCATCATGGACTTCGAAGATCTGCGCAACATCCTCGCAAGAGAGCAAAAATCGAAACTTGCAAAGCTCGAGCCAGACTTCTATGAGGGTGTGCGCGCATATCTCGATGGACTGCGAGAGGAGCAACAGACCGCACCCGGGATGGAAGCACAACTCCTTGCTGACGAACTCGAGACAGCGGGAAATCGTTTGCAGCGCATCTTCGAACTTCGGGTCGGGAAGATCGTCAATCTCGCATCATCCCACATACTGGCAGAGATCAAGGGCATCAAGCAGGGAATGGATGCGATGACGCCGGTCGAGCGTGATATGTACGATTCGGTGCTTGTTGCGGTGCGAAAGGGCTGGTCCGATATCGAGAGGACGGTTACCGGCGGGTCAACCCTGCCAACCACGGAAGATATCCGGCCAGAGGGGTCTACGAAACCTGTGGAAGATGTGGATGAACGTGCAAAAGACGCTTCAGAGGAGCGTGAAGATCTTGCTATCGCGCACGTGACTCATGAAGATCATGACAGCGGCAACCTGAGCGATTACACAGTAGTCCGCGTGCTTAGAGATGTACCAACCTTTATGGGGGCGGACAGTCATCACTATACCCTTGCAAAGAATGATGTGGTGATACTACCAAACCTCAATGCAAATGTACTCTGCAAGCGCAGGGTGGTATTGCCAGTTACGATAAAACAGACAAAAGGTGAAGTTATCAGATGAAAATGCCAGCAAGATTTCGAACCCACTGCCCATACTGCAAGAAGCATACCGTACACAAAGTCGAACGGGTGAAGCCAGCAAAAGCGTCATCCATGACCAGAATCGCGCGGCAGAAGAAGCGACAGTGCAGCATCGGGAACAGTGGAAAGTTTTCAAAGGTCCCTGGTGGCGATAAGCCCACCAAGCGGATCCATCTCAGATACCGGTGCGGTGAGTGCGGAAAGGCACATGTGAGAAAGTGCTTCAGAGCAGCCAAATTTGAATTGGTGGAATCACAATGAATAAGAGTATAATACCAACCCCGAAGAGCAGGTTCCTGCGGGTCAAATGTGAATGTAAGAACGAACAGGTCATCTTCGGAAACGCAAGCACCGAGGTTAAGTGCATAGTCTGCGATAAGGTGCTTGCAGAGCCGACAGGTGGTAGAACAAAGATACTGACCCAGATCCTCGAGGTTCTGGAGTGAGACTATGCGAGAGTGGCCCAGCCAGGGTGATCTGGTCGTTTGCACTGTTGCGAAGGTGATGGACTTTGGCGTCTTCGCAGAACTGGACGAATACGACAGAAAAGAGGGTTTGATCCACATCTCAGAGGTCGCTGCCGGTTGGGTGAAGTATATCCGGGATTATCTGCGCGAGGGGCAGAAGATCGTCTGCAAGGTGCTCTCAGTAAACCCAAAGCGCGGTCACATCGATCTCTCGTTTAAGGATGTGAATGAGCACCAGCGCAGGGACAAGATCCAGGAATGGAAGAGCGAACTTCGCGCTGGGAAATGGCTTAGCTTTGCAATAGGCGATGAGACTGTAGAGCGGCAGCTTGCAGATACGCTTCTCGATTCGTTTGGTAGTCTGTATAACGCCTTCGAAGAGACTGTGATATCAGGCAAGTCTGTGCTGATCGATGCCGGAATCGATGAGGAATGCGCCAGCAAGATCGAAGAAGTCGCAATCGAGAACGTGAAGATCCCGTCTGTCGATATCACCGGGTTCCTTGACCTGACCTGCCCTGCCCCTGATGGAGTGGATGCGATCAAGAGATCGCTTGCTGCGGCTGCAACTGTCGACGAGGACGATGTTACACTCGAGATCAGTTACGTCGGCGCGCCAAGATACCGCATCCACGTCACCGCGCCCGATTACAAACTGGCAGAACGAATCCTTAAGGAATCTGCAAAGCGCGCAATTGATGAGATAGAGCATCTGGACGGGGAAGGCACATTCCACAGGCACGAGGAGTGAAGTGAGCGGGGACTGGTTCGCGTGAAGTCAAAGATTCTCAAATGCAGCGAGTGCGGCAGATACACCTTAAAAGTGATCTGCCCCACATGCGGTGCTGCCGCAATAAACCCGCGTCCAGCCAGATATTCGCCGGAAGACCGTTATGGCGTGTACCGGCGCAGGATGAAGAGATTTCATGACGATGATACACGAACTTGAACTTGACGATACCGATAGGCAACTGATAAACTTGATCCAGCTGGACTTCCCACTGGACTCGCGCCCTTTCCGCACGCTCGGAGACCAGATCGGCACATCCGAGCAAGAGGTCATCGATCACCTCAAGAGACTCACAGATATCGGCGTAATCCGGAGAATCGGCCCCATCCTGAATACGAAAGGACTCGGAGGCGCAAGCACGCTTATTGCGATGCAGGTGCCGGAAGATGCGATCGACGGTGTTGCCTCGTGGATCAACGATTTTGATGAGGTGTCGCACAATTACCTGCGCCCTGGTGCGTATAACATCTGGTTTACGGTTTCAGCAAGCAGTAAGGAGCGATTGCACGAGATGGTCGGCGAAATTGAAGCACTTGGACACCCGTTCCTCGAGCTTCCGGTCACGCGGCTCTTCAAGATCGGGGTGAAGTTTGAGGTTTGAGGTGTGATGCGAGGAGAGCAAGGTGAGAAAGATGGACGATCTTGATCTGAAACTGATAAAACTGACACAGGACGGGATCGATCTCGTTCCGGAGCCTTTCAAGGAGATTGCGCTCGAACTTGCGATTTCTGAGGCAGAGGTGATCGATAGAATCGAGGTGCTCGTGGAGAGCGGCGTCATCCGCAGGTTCGGGGCATCGATCGGGCATCGCGTGCTCGGGATCGTTGCAAATGCGATGTGCGTCTGGAACGTCCCTGACGACCGCGTCGAGGAGGTCGGAGCCGTGATGGCAGGGTTTGGCGAGGTCACGCACTGCTACGAGCGTGTGAGATACCCGGAATGGGACTACAACCTGTACGCGATGATCCATGCCCGTACAAGAGAGGAATGCGAGCATACTGCTCACGACATCTCGCGGGCTACCGGCATTTCTGATTATATACTTTTGTTCAGCGAGAAGGAGTTTAAGAAGACTGGCGTGCGGATATGATCGTATTTGTTCAGTGGGTTGTGGTTGCTGTTTGCGTACGACCATGAGTTAAGCGAGAAAGTGAGGAAGATGAGTTTCATGGAGCGCGGAACTATACAATCCTTCTTTCATCGTCCTCATCTCTTATCAGTCTCACACCCGCCAGCCGAGCCTGTCCATCTCTGGATACAGCGGGTTTGGACTGTATGTCTCGGTCAAATAAAATGAGGGATTATTTCCCCCTCATATCTCTTCCCACATACCGAAAACGTCGCCGGTCGAATGATGATCAGAACAGATCGCTATAGTATCCGTCCCGCCACCCCATGTCGTGACATACGTGTTGTGGTCATCAGCTACCTCTGTGAGTTCCCATGTACCGCGACCGCGCCCCGTGCCAATCGGTGGGTTGGCATACTGCACGGTCCCATCACCATAGAAAGTTATGTCGGTATATGTCACGGTGTTGATGCCATATAGTGTGCTAGTCAGTCTGATAGGATACCTTATGAACCCATCCGCATTGACTGAGATGTCCGCCGGGATTGGATCGCCAACTGCCCACATTATCATACCCGAACTGCAGTTGTAATGGACTTCATACGAATCTACCCTTCTCGCCGGGACTCTGAATATGATGTATGCATCGATAGATTCGCCAGGCAAAATCTGGCGGGATTTCCTCAATGGCTTCACTTCGTCATGTGGCACCGACCGATATGTCCTGCCGAGCTCATCCATTATCTGGAAATGTCCAAGCCCGGTTTCGATTGTGTCATTTCCAATTGCAGCGATTGTCACATAGAATTTGAGCTCTTTGGTACCAATACGCGCAGCTTCACGATATGGAACCGTCCCAAACCTCCTGTTCTTGATGGGTTCGATCGTTATGCTTAGTCCCGACTGATTCACTGTCTCATTCATCTCGAACGTTGGGTCAACGTCATCGACCTCTACCAGTAATGCCGGCTCGGGCGTCACCTCAGGTTCAGACTCCGTCTCGTTGATCAGTTCTTCAACCTCTTTATCGCTAAGTCCCTCATCCACCTTAACGAGTGTCGTGCTTGTATCATTGCTCGCATCAACGTCTGTCACATTCCATACATCGTTCGTATCATCATCGATGCATCCTGACATCGCTACAATCGCAAGCAATGCCATCACAAACACCACTGTTGTTTTCATTATTCTCACCTCTCGAATAAATAAGTGGGGCATATCGCCCCTATCATGTCACGGTCTTGCCCATGTACCATGTATTATCGATGAACGTAGGCACATCTCCGCCCGCAATAGAGAAAGCGACGCCCATCATGAAATCCATGTGTGCGCCCGACCATTCTTCCATGTGAGCGCCGCTGAACTGTACTTTGTATGCAGCATACATCGCCTGCTCTTCTTCGTTCAGTGCCCTTGCCTCGATCAGCACTGCGAGAATTGTGTATGCCTCCTCGTCAGATGGCTGCGGATCGATCTCCACCAAATCAGTGAGTTCGACCTCTGGAAGTTGCACCTTTTCAAGCACGCTGCCATGACCACCACACTGCTCGAAGATATACTGGGCTTCTTCTTCAGACATGTCTCCGAACCTTATTGCGGACTGAAGGGATCTCCTGAGAGTTGTGTCCACCGCGTTGGGATCACCGAAATACGTGACCTCCGGAGGATCAACCAGATACATGACTGAATACCCTGTCGATCCTTCTACATACTCGCCATCGACTGTTGTTCCGTTCGTCAGATTCATCTCAACACCGAACGTGATATTTCCTGACACCTCGACAACCTCCGTCGTCTCAACAACCTCGATCTCCTCTACTGCGTCTGTCACGTTCGTCACGTTCTCTTCCATTACTACATTAGTCTCGACTCCCTCGTCGACACATCCTGACATTGCTGCCACAACCAGCAGCACCATCATCAATACATACATTTCTTTCATTGTACTCACCTCGTATCAGTCTCGCACACGCCAGCCGAGTCCGCCATCTCAGGATAATGCGGGGTTGGACTGTAGGTCTCAGTCACCATACGCATGCACAAATACCATCGGTCCGATCGTCTATGCCGTGTGCACATAATACCCATACCTAACCCCGTATATTGGGTCTTCATCTCCGCACAGTCTCTTGCCACCGCGTATGCCGCGATGACTGTGTCTATATACCCATGCGCTCTAATGCAACATATAACCACCATACACACATCAACATACCCAACGATAGGATCATCAGCCACCAATCCGGCACTCCGAAGTTTGGCACCGGCACCATCTCAACGAACTCCAGCAGCGTGTGCTGGTGGCGGAAGCAGTGGTTCTATGAACTTCCATTCTTCGCCTGTTAGTTTCTGGAATCGCATGTTATCTCATAGATTGGTGTTGTTTTGGTTATGGGGGTGGTGTGGGGTTTTGAAACGGATTCAAGTACTGGTAGTCACAGATACCGCCCCCGCGCCTCGATCTCGCGCACACGTGTAAGCACCTGATCAGCATCCGAGAACGTCCGCCGGTATCCGCGAGAGAATGCCTCTTCAAGTCCCGGATCACCGTGCGTACTCACAAACGTCTGGAAGAGCACATGCACATCGACGCCCTGCGCCTCCACATTCTTCTCGAAATACCCGAGTCCGAAGTCGATGAAATATATCCGGTCATCGCCTCCGCTGTCGCCATCACCGTTTTGCAGGATGAGATTCGAGGTTGTGAGATCGCCGTGAATGATCCCGCAACCGTGCAACCTGCCGACAAGTTCGCCGATCTTCTCGCTCATACCCAGATCAAGCACATCCTTCATCCGCTGACCCTCGATAAACTCCATCTCGATTGTGTGCTCGGCTGTATCGACATCGTAGATGACCGGTGTCGGGACCCCGCACCTGCGCGCCTCTGATATGAGTTTCGCCTCGCTTCTGGTTCTCGCTGCCCTGATTCGTGTATCAAGCTTTGGGATGCGGTAGTTCTTCGAGACTCTCCGCTTGAGGATCCTGCCACCGGATCGCTCGATCACGGCTTCTGCGCCGGCTGCTATCTGCTGGTTCATGCGTACCAGTTCTTGCAGGCATCGATATTAACGGTCTTCGCTCGGCACCCAGAGTCTTTTTATTATTTTCTGGGAACGCCAGATTGTCTTATGTAAGCACAACTACCAGAATGGAGCACTATCGATCTGAAAAGTCATTTACACCGTTAATCTGTGTAATCGGTGTTAATCAGTGGCAAATAAAACTTTTAGCCACAGATTAACACAGATTAACACCGATTAACACCGATTTCACCAATCCACTCGTACCAGTGTTTGCAGGATTGGCATCACGTTTTTCAACCGACCCGAAGAAATTAAAAAGACTCACTGATTCAGCCACAAAGGTTATATTGGAGCTATGCGCCAAATCTGATGACGTTGGTTTTCCACTGCTGTGTTGAGAACCAACACACAAGCATCCCGTCATAAGATGTGGGTTACAAACCAACGTCACCATTTTGTTTATGAAAATATTGAACTCGATGTACGGGCAGGCAATCGGCGACATGCTCGGCGAGCCTGTTGAGGGGCTCACCCGCGAAGAAATCGCAATGCAGCGCCACACCATCACAGGTTTCATAAGCCCGCCATCGATCACCGACGACACGATCATGACACATCTCGTTGTGCGGTCGATCTGCGAGACCGGGCGGGCGGACCGCCACCATATCGCACAGACCTTCCTTCGGAACCGTGCGCGCATACCGCGAATGGGACCGACCACGGCTCAAGCACTAGTCGGACTTGCAGAGGATCCCGAGTTCACACCGACCACAGGAACGACCGATGGCGCGGCAATGCGCGCTCCTGCGATCGCATGGCTATTTCCAGCGGATCAAGTCATCCCAAACGCCATCGAATCCTCGCTTGCGACGCACGGCGCACCGGTTGCGATCGCTGGCGCATGTGCGATTGCGTGCGCTGTGTCCAAAGCGATTGCTGGCGCGGATATCGAGACGGTGATACGCGCTGGAGTGCATGGCGCCCGCGAAGTATCCGCAGATCTTGCATCCCTTATTCTGGAGGCAGTCTCGCTTGCATCAGGGGGATCGCTCGAAGACGCCATCGATACCATCGGATGCGGGATTGAGACAGCGGAAGCAGTGCCCGCGGTCTTTGCGATCATCTCAAAGCATCACGATTTCAGAAGTGCTGTGCTCGCGGCAGTGAATCTTGGCGGCGATGCCGACACCATCGCGTGCATGGCAGGCGCGATCACAGGAGGCATGTCGGCGATTCCCCGCGACTGGATCGATGCATGCAGGGGTCAACCGGAGGCGATGATCCGTGCGTCGTGGAGGTGCGTTTCACGCTTCACAGACTCCACCGGTCATCGAGCGGGAACATCTCATTGATCCAGATCAGGGTCTTTTTGTCGTGGATGATCCGGTATATCCTCGAAAGCACCATACAGTCCTTGCCAAACGCGCTGCTCTTCAGATTCAGAACTCCGATCTCCACAATCTCCCTCCTCGACTCGATGTTATGCGCCTGCATGATGCGCCCGATCGGGATGTCCGCACGCATCAAGTCCTCTTCCATGCCCTCTGGCATCTGCCTGATCGGGGCTAACGATCTGGCATAGACATACGCCACGTCCCCGGCACGCAAAAGGACGGTGCGCTCATTGACCTGCTCGCCCACAGGTATGTCGAGCAGTCTGGCGATCTCATCGTCTGCTCTGGTGATGTGCTGCTGCTCTGTCTCGACGCTGACATGCTTCTTCGTCATCAGTTCGAGCAGGTGGGTGACCGAGCCGTCGGTGCCTGCGCAGATGCGAAGGCAGGTCGGAAGATCGAGTTTGTATAAGCGGTCGGTGACGTCCATTATGTCCTCTACTTTGTTTCCTCTGCCCCCTCCACAAAGATCGTCTGCGATGGGTACGCGATCTCAACACCCAGTTCCTCAAGGAGTTGCATGATTTGGAGGTTGAACCGCTCACGAACCGCAAGGAACTCATTCCACACTGTTGTCTTTGTGAAGCAGTAGATGAAGATATCGAGCGAATACGCGCCGAACTCGGTGAAACGGACCATGTGAAAGTTGTGATCGAAACCGGAATCTTCTTTTATGATCCGGTTGATCCCCTCGACCACCTCTTCCATCTGTTTCCTGCTCGTTTTATAAGAGACCCCGAGATTGAATTTTATCCTCCGTTTCTTCATCCTGGTGAAGTTCACGATCTCGGATTTGATGAACCTGCTATTCGGCACGGTCACGAGTGCCTGATCGAACCTGCGTATCCGTGTGGACCGAAGCCCAACATCCTCAACAGTCCCCTCCACGCCATCAACCCGTATCCAGTCGCCGATATGGAACGATCGATCCGAGAAGACCGTGACCGATCCGAAGATGTTGCTCACGGTGTCCTGCGCTGCCAGGGCAAGCGCAAGCCCGCCGATGCCAAGACCAGCCAGGAGCGATGTGACATTCCAGCCGAGATTCTGCATCAGGAAGAGGACTGTAAGCGTCACCACAACGACTTTGAGAGTCTTTATAACAAGCGGCACCAGTTGCTCATCGAGTTTCGTCTCTGTCTTCATGGTCACCTGATAGAGGTAATGGGCAACGACATCGATCAGGTTGAGCAGGAGCAGGAGCGCAACGAATGCGAATGCGAGCGTGAAGAACGAATAAAGGACCCATGCGATATCGAAGATTCCAATCTGCTCTGGCAGATTCAGCGATGCTACGGCAAGATAAATTCCGCAGACTATGACCAAGTACCCGAGAGGGGATTTGAATGCGGATACGAGCAGATCATCGATCTCGGTCCTTGTCTTTTTGGCAAGCTCCACCAGTTTTTTCTCGAAGAGGTACAGTGTTAGTTTGCGCAAGACAAGGGTGAAAAATATGATTAAGAAGAACGTGACCAGCTCGACTGTTGAAATGCCGAGAGAATACTGATCGAACAGATTCTTGATGTCTTCAAGCATGGTATCCAGTCTGTTGTCGATGGATTATGAATTTTTTCATAGGTCTGTGAGTATAATCACGTTTCCTCGCCCCTTCTTCACCTTCTTGACCAATCCCCGATCCTCAAGATCGGTTACCATCAGACTCGCCTTCGCTTCCGAGCAATTGAGCCGCAGCCGCAGGTCTTTCTGTGTGATCCTGCCTTCATGCTCCCTGATGATCGAGAGCACCTCCTGCAGATCAGAAGGGATCGCTGATCCCGCATCCACTGGTTCTAACTCTTCCGGTTCTGGCTTCACCGGTTCATATTCATAATCTTCCTTTCCATCCGTTCCATCCGTTCCGGCGACCTTCTTACCCCTCTTCCACAAAAACAAGGCAGATACGATTGCCAGAACCGAGAGGATGCCGGTTGCATAGAGTAGCACCATAGAGTCTTCTTCATCCTCATGGAGTTCTTCGTAATCGAAGAGATCCTCGCTGAAATTTATATCCTCGTACAGGTACGCTTCCTCAATCGGCGGAAACATCAGGAGATCGAGCACAAAATCCCCATCCCCGACGATCGTGATCTCTTCTTCGGCACAATACTCGAGCAGATTGCCTCTGTAGTATTCGGCACGGATCGCGTACGATCCTTCCGGCAGATCGAATGTGTAACTGCCAGAAGACGCTACCAGCTTCTGCGGCGGCGTCGAATTCACCAGAACGATCGTGTTCTCGAGTGCTTCGAATGTCGACCACTCATACGTGGTCCCGTGCACCACAGCAGCGGATGCCGATGGTGCACAGACCACGAGTATAGCGATAAGTAGCAGACATCTTCGAAGCATCAGAATGTGGCAAGTTTCCCTTCTGCGACCAGTCTGGTGATGTCTGTGATGTTCTCAAGCGACGCATCGATGATCTCCTCGATCTCCCGGTGCAGCACATTTATGTCAGCACCCTCCGCGGGAACGATTTGTGCATCAGCAACAAGCGGCTGGTCGATCGGCTTACCGATCTCGGATAACATGCGGATGTAGATCTCCTCGACCCCGTCCACAGTCTCGACCACCTCTGATGCGATCTTGTTGGTGAGCAGGTTGTATATCTTCCCGACATGGTTGACCGGGTTCTTGCCGCTCGTCGCCTCCATGCTCATCGGTCTGTACGGCGTTATCAAGCCGTTGCACCGGTTGCCGCGCCCGACAGACCCGTCATCCCCCATCTCTGCCGATGTTCCGGTCACGGTCATGAAGAGCGATTCGTTTTTGAGGTCGTCTGCGGCATTGATCAAGACCTCGATGTCGCGATCCGTGCAGTCGCACGCCATGTTTTCGATGTGATCGCGCAAATCATCCGTTACACTGATATAATGCTCCAGATCGTCAAGATGGCGCCCGACCATTGCGCAGGCAACAACGAGCGTGATCTTGTCCTTGTCGCGAAGTCCCATGATCTTGGTGTCCTCCCCGATCGCAGGAATCTTCTTCCGAAGATTCATCAGTTCGCGTTCTGCCTTGTATACGATCTGCTCGGTCTCTGACAGCGGCGCAAACCCGACGCCAAAGGACGTGTCGTTTGCACCTGGAATCGTTCGGTGGAAGACGTCCCTCAGATCGGACGAGCCCTCCCCGAGTTTGCAGTCAAGAATGATATCGCGCTCCACATTCAGATTCAGGATGTTCTCCTTGAGATAGTCCCGCGCTGCCTGTAGTGCAGTGGTATCGGTCGGGATGTGTATGCCATCGAACTCCTTCGTGGCTCTGCCGACCAGCAATATGTAAATCGGCGAAATGACTTCTCCGCCACCAAACGCCGGGTATGCTCTGCCAGCAACGATCTGCGTCTCGTCGGTGTTGTGGTGCAGCACTGCCCCACAGCGGTCCATGTACTCGGCGCAGAGTGCCTGACTGACCGCTTCGGCAAGTCCGTCCGCGATGCTGTCCGGATGCCCGATGCCCTTGCGCTCGACAAGTTCGATCTCCTGCTTCTCAATCGGAGTCTGCCTGAGCGGTTCCACCTTGATATTTCGTGTCATTGGAAGTACCTCTGTGATGAAGTGTATCTATGCGCGTCCTGATATAAGATATTGGTTATCGAGGAGATTGCCATGCCATTCGTGTGTCCTGATCCGAACGCCATGTAATCTGACAACCCCGCAGACACCTTGCAGACACTCCGCATACAGCAACACTTAAACCCCAGATGACCACCACATAGAATTGATGAAGGATCGAAGCAGCCACGACACCAGCAGCGAGACGAGCCGCGAGAAGGAGGCGTCCGCCCTATCAGCGGTAACGCTCATTGCTGACGGGATGATTGTCGGCATCGGCACGGGTTCGACCGCGGCGTATGCGATAGCAGAACTCGGGCGGCTGGTTGCCCGCGGGCTTGATATCCTGTGCGTGCCGACCTCGTACCAGTCAGAGATGCTTGCAGCGCAGCAGAAGATACCGATCACGACGCTTTCAGAGTACCCGGAGCTTGACATCGTGCTCGATGGTGCGGACCAGATAGACCGGAATCTCGTGGCGATCAAGGGAGGGGGCGCTGCACACACCCGGGAGAAGGTGATCGCGCACGCTGCATCAAGAGTGGTGCTGATGGTTGACCACGAAAAAGTCGTCCCGGGACTCGATCACGAGGTTCCGATCGAGGTTCTGCCGTACGCAAGAACGCTTGTGGAACGCGAGGTGCGTGCACTTGGCGGGATACCTGAGCTTCGGATGGCAGCCCGGAAGGATGGTCCTGTTGTCACCGACAACGGAAACTTCGTAATCGACGCCGACTTTGGCACGATCGATGATCCCGCACGATTGAGCGATGAGTTGAGCGCACTTGTTGGTGCAATCGAGCACGGGATATTCTTAAATGTGGACGAGGTGCATATCGGCACCTCGGATGGGGTCAGAGTGCTGAAACGGTAGGGTTCGCGGCACTACCCAATTTTTCTAAAATCGCTATACCCTTAGATTCTACCGCAGAGTGCGCAGAGCCACGCAGAGGACTTACGCAGTCTCGAAACTCTTACGCCCTCTGCGTTCGGCCTTCGGCGCTGCTTCACAGACCGCGGTGATAGATCGCTTGATTTTCAGACAGTGTTAGATTACGCAAGCAATCTCGCGGGAATCTTCTGTTTCGCAATCAGGTCGCCGTAGTGTTCCTGCTCGCGTATCACATCCACAGAGCCGCCAGAGACCATAATCTCTGTACACCGGCACCGCCCGTTGTACTGGGAACTCATGCTGAATCCGTACGCTCCGACATCAAAGACTGCTATCACGTCGCCGGGTTCTATCAAAGGCAGTTTCCGGTCTCTTGCAATAATATCGCCTGATTCACAGATCGGTCCCACGATATCGTACGTCTCCGCCCCTGCGAGGTCTGCCTTGTTCGCAACAGCCACCTCGTGGTACGCATCGTACATCGCAGGCCGGATCAGCAGGTTAAGACCGGCGTCAACGCCAACAAAGTTCCGTGCAGATCGCTTTACCGTGGTAACCCCGGCAAGGAGGATGCTTGTGTCGCCAACGATGTACCGCCCTGGTTCGAGCACGAGTCTCGGAGAGATCCCGATGTCCTCTGACCGGCGGCGGAAGATCGGAAGGATCATGTCTGCAAGATCGCTTGGTGTGGGCGTCGCCACATCCTTCTGGTACGGGATGCCGAGCCCGCCGCCCATGTCAACGAATTCAAGTGTGATTCCAAGCCGCGTGATCTGTTCCGCGATATCCATCATCCGCTCCACCGCCTCACCGAAAGGCGAGACGTCGGTGATCTGCGACCCGATATGGCAGTGGATGCCGACCGGATTTACGCCGGCAAGTTCCTTTGCCTCTTCGTACGCTTTCAAGACGTCCTTGTACCCTATCCCGAACTTGGAGGATGCAAGACCTGTCGCAATCTTCGGGTGTGTGTCTGGCGAGACATCGGGATTGACACGGAATGCGATATCAACCACCTTTCCGGCTTTGATCGCCAGATCCGAGAGTGCATGCAGTTCATCCATCGAATCCACTGAAACACGCACCCCCGAGTCGATCGCCATCTGGAGTTCGTACGTTGTCTTTGAGTTGCCGTTAAAGAGAATCCTCTCCTGCGGGATTCCTGCAAGGAGCGCGGCATAGAGTTCGCCATCGGAGAAGACGTCAGCGCCTGCGCCCTCCGACGCAAGGATCCGCAGGACGGAAAGGTTCCAGTTCGCCTTTGCAGCAAAGTAGATGTCCGCGTCAGGAAACGCACTACTAAATGTGCGGAAGTTCTCGCGTATGCGTTTCTCGTCGATCACATAGAGCGGTGTGCCGTATTCCTGTGCAAGCGAGACTGTGTCAACCTCGCCGATGGTGAGGTGATGGTTATGGATGCCGATGTGATTTGCCTTGGACATGGAAACACTTCCACACCATTCATGGCTGCATCTTTAATAAAGGGTATCTGTCCGGGGGCTACTGGCTTGACTGGCGTTACGCCAAACCCCTGCCAAACCCCATGGTTTCTCCTACATCCGAAGCCACGGGACCTTGTGATAAGAACTCATTTAAGCGATCCTGCCCACGCTTACCTTATGGGAAACCCAGAGCGACAGAGACAGAGCCCGATTCCGGAACTGGTCGTCGGGGTGAGGAATCTCGCCGCACTCTCGGTATGCAAGGACCATGCCGACGCAGTCTATTTCTCGCTGGACAGGTTCAGCCTCAGGGCAAGGGCGCAGGATATCAAAATAGACGACCTCTGCGCTTTTGTAGGATCTGTGAAGGGTTGCGGGCTGCGGGCATACATGGCTGTCAATACCGTGATCTACCCGGAGGATCTGCCAGCGATCGGGGACGTTCTCGATGCGGCAGGCAGCGCGGGCGTGGACGCGGTCATCGCGTGGGATCCTGCCGTGATCTGTGCGGCTCTGGACCGCGGTCTTGACTTACACATATCCACACAGGCAAACGTATCCAATGGAAGGGCAGCCGAGTTCTACGAAACGCTTGGTGCAAGCCGCGTGATACTGTCACGGGAGCTTAGCATTCACCAGATCAGGGAGATTGCGCAGCAGACCGGGATAGAACTTGAAGTCTTTGTGCACGGCGCAATGTGCCAGGCAGTATCCGGTCGCTGCTACCTCTCAGCGTACCTGCTCGGAAGGTCTGCGAACTGCGGCGACTGCGCTCAGCCGTGCCGGTGGCAGTGGACGCTTACCGATGATCGCGGGGCAGAGGTGGAACTGGGCGGCAAATACCTGCTCAGCGCAAAAGACCTCTGCATGATCGAACACCTGCCAGAACTGATAGATACTGGCGTGTGTGCCTTCAAAGTGGAAGGCAGGTTGCGAAATGCCGGCTACACGGCTGCCGTATCCGGATGCTACCGCGAAGCGCTGGACGCCTGCCGGGATGGCTCGTACACTACCGGGCGGGCACAGGAATGGAAGGGGCGGCTGGAACTGGAATACAACCGCGGATTTTCCACTGGCTTTTATTTCGGGGTGCCCGGTCCGGACGGGCTTGGCTACGAGTCTGATATGAACGCTTCACCGGTACAGAGGCAGGCGGTCGGCGTGGTTCTGAACTATTACCCAAAGCGGGGTGCTGCGGCTGTGCGGCTGCTCGAACAGGGTCTGACTGTCGGGGACCCGATCATCATCGAGGGCTCCACCACATACCTTGAGCAGGAGGTTGAATCGCTGGTCTCGGCTGGGAAATCTATTAGAGCGGCAGAGTCCGGGCAGGAGGTGGGTCTGGGCGTGCGGGATCGGGTCAGGGAGAATGACCGGGTCTTCAAGGTGGTGCGGCTGCCCACTCCTTAATTGTCCCGTATCTTCCGGTAGCAAGTCGCGATTGTTCTCTTGTTGAGTTTTGAAAAATTTGTGCATACCCGGGTGTTGCGGTATATTATGATCGCGTTTAAAAATATTCAGCCTGACCGGTTATTCTGTGACGGATCCTTAACGCACAAGTTCCCCGCCGTCCGAAGCATCCGCCGATGCTTCCTCTTCCGCCATGAGCCGGATATTTGTCCTGTAGACCGCGAGAAGGAAGCCGTACAGGGCAGGTCCGATGACGATGCCCACCGCACCGAGCACAAAGAGCGGTGCAGCAAACGATAGGAGGGTGATTGCGGGGTGTATCGATGCACCCTGCATGGCAAGGCGGGGGCGGATAATATTCTCAGGGATCACGGTTAAAAAGATTATTCCGAAGACCAGTATAGCCAAACCCATTTTGTAATCCTGAATCGCCAGATAGTAGATTGCCATGAGTGCATAGACCAGATTCGCACCGACGAGTGGGAGCAACGCGAAGACTGCTACGACGATGCCCCAGAGGATCGGATACGATATTCCGAGCAGGAAAAATCCGATCGCTGCAATGACTCCGGTCAGCACACAGGTAATGAGATATACGTTGAAGAGACTCTGGTAGATGGGTTTTAACTCATCAAGGAACTTCAAGACGAGTTCCCTTTCCGGCAGGAGATGGGTGGCTTTATCGATCGTGTTCTCGCCATCGATCAAGAGGTAGTAGACGAGCAGCACAGCGACAAAGAACTGCGCAAGATATATCACCGTTTTGCTGGCAATTCCTGTTAACACGCCTGACGCGAGTGAGAGCAGTTTCGGTACGGCATCTTTGGCAAAATCTTCGAACTGCCTGCTCGCCTCTTCCGCGTACTGGGATGCGTCCGGGACGTATCTTTCTGCAAAGCCGCTTACGTATATCAAAAAGTTATTTGCCGTATCCTGGATGGTATAATGAGATTCAAGGAGACCCACCTCGGTTATCAATGCGTCGAGCACCACGAGGAAGCAGATCAGGAATATGGCAAAGACCAGTGAGAGGGTCAGCAATGCCGAAACTTGCTTACTTTTGGTGATGCGAAGGAGATATGAGTAGAGCGGATACAAGAGATATGCAACGAAGAGACTCCAAATTATAGTTATTATGAACGCCTTTGTGACGTATATTACCGCAAGAGCCACGCAGATGATCGTCGCACTCGCAATCCACTTAAACTTCCTACGGGAGTCCATCTCTCGCGTTAGTTTGCCCCTGTAACTATATATTCTTATCTAACCTAACGCTTGCGGATATATCTCACAATCTCAGCACGGACCGGTCGCTCGCATCCGAAGATGATGATCGGCAGGACCAGTCTTCCTATCGTGATGCCGATCGAACCTCTGACGCGGTATCCGAATGTCTGATCCTGAAACACCGGATCCAAGCGGATCGAGACAGCAGGAGAACGGGAAATCGGGGCTGAGGCGGCATACAAGAACCCGGCAAGCATTCCAGTGTCTGCAGGATCGGAAAGCCCGAACGTCGCATTGCAGGAGAGTTCCCTGATCCTGATGCTGCGCACCATCCGTCTTACAAGCGTGATTGCAGGACGGTGCAGCGTGCGAACAAGTTCTAACGCACGGCTGGCATCCATCTCCTTTTCCGTCTTCTCTTTTTTCCGCTTCTCCACTTCTTTCTGTTTCTTCACGTATTCGCGTGGCTTTCGTTTTGGGACGGCATCAGTGTCGATGGTGCGGGATAGGAACAGCCACGATAGTTCGATCTTCTTCGCAGTCTCTTCGCCATCGCCACCAGCCAGTTCGAACCGGCAGACGAACGGAACCCACAGTAGAAGCGCCAGCAGTACTATGACCGCCAGCAAAAAAATAAAAAGGATGGAGTGCAGGATACCGCCTCCTCGGAAGTGTCAATCCTCGTCCGCGGACTCCTCTGGCTTCTTCTTCCCTTTCAGGGATTTTACCTTATCAACCAGTTCCGGCACGGCCTCTATGATCTTTTCGATGTCCAGACCCTTTCCTTTCATGCCAACCAGTTTGACCTCTTCCTCTGATATCACGAGGAATGCGACCGGTTCGATCTTTGCGCCACCGCCACCGCCACCGCCAAAACCGCCTTCCTCACCACGCTTGCCCTCGCCGCCACCGCTGCCGAATCCGAAGGATACCTTGCTGATCGGTATCACGGTTTTGCCTGCTGCGGTGATCGGCTCGCCGACTATGGTCCTGGTGGTGATCATCTTCTCAAGTTGCGTCACAACTTCCTTCATCAAGTCTTCAACAGCCATTGTACTCACCTCGATTTACCTGACCCATCCGACCCGCTGATGGATCAGGTTATACTTTCTGCCGCTGTATTATAATCTTTCTGATAACAAATCAGAAAAATCTGTGATAACCAAATTCAGGTCACTTGTCCGAACGTGCGCATCCGTGATCTCTTAAAACCCACACAGTCACCGAGCCTGGACCGCAGCCCCACCCGAAAATGCATCTTCGACGAACCGGGGATGCGTAAGTTCGATGATCGTTTCAAGATTCACTATATCTTCCCGGTTGTACTTCAGCAACAGTTCGAGCGCATCCGCACTGCCGCGTTCGTACTCGTGCCAGAGCCGGACAGCATCAAAACCCGTGATCCCTGTCGTATCCTCGCTCCGTGCGATCCCGAGCATCCGCTCGATCGCCTTAAGCCCCCCGGTGTAACCGATGCGCCGCAGCGGATACATCAGGTCCGTGTGCAGCTGGTCAAATTCGATCTCTGGGTACTCGCGCTTGATAAAAGGCAGGTCAAAACGTGCGCCGTTATACGTCACCAGAAAATCGTATTTTGCAAACTCATCGACGATCTCGTCAAGGTCGATCCCGCGCACGTACGTCTTCGTATTTTTGCCGTCGTATATCCCGACAACGGTCATGCGGGCATAGTTCGGAGAGAGTCCGGTGGTCTCGATGTCCACAAAGGCAATTCTGTCCTTAAAATCGCGGTATGCGCGCCAGTGCTCGGATTTCGGGAGCGATTCTGCAAAGAATGAAGCGTCACGTGCACGAAGGTGCTGCATAGACTCGTCGATCCCTGCAAGGATGGTTGTCTTCTTGGCAGCAGGTATGGGTATCTCGTCATGGTGTTCTGCGAACTCGGACCACGTCCTGATGCCGCATGACCATATCCTGTGTTCGATCGTGCTCCCGATGCGGGGTATGTGGATGTATGTGCTTGTGAGCATGGTTCTCCCTTTTTCAGAAGATAATAGCAATCATGTAACTAAAATCTTATTGCGTTATAGTGGTTGTGCGGGAGGGCTCTTTGCGAACGCTCGCGGTAAATTGCCACAATTTTTGAGATGCACAGAAATATTACTTATGGGCGTAGCAAGGATATCAGGAGGATAACGTGATCTTAAAAACATCTGGCGGAATCGGATCATTCCTGGTAGCCCATCGTCTCTTCGATTGCGAGGTGCTTCGCATCATTAAAACTGCCGGGGTGAAACCGTGAGTGTGAGTGCCAGAGATGGTGAGCCAGCACCCGGCAGCATGTTTGTGGCGTTGAGCGAACTGATCGATAAACTGGTGTCCAATTACGATATCAGACTGAAATACATCGAAAGCGGTGATTCGGATCCCTCCTCCTACATCTACGTCTTCACAGCATCCAGGCGTGCCGACCTCTACATCAAGACCGGCCGCGATCAGAACGATCTCGCAAGACTGCTCGTGCGCCATGAGATCGCGCATCTGCCGCACATAAACGACCTGATCGCGGGCTACCGCGAGATCACAGAGGCGGAGAAGATAAGCGATGCCGACATCTGGAGCGGGCAGTATCTGGATGCGGACATCGTGCATTTCGCAACGAACATCATCTCAGACTATGCGATCAACCGCGGGATTGCTACCTTTGCTTACGAGCCGATGGATGCGTCGCTCCTGGACTCGCTTGCAGAATCGAAGAGCGACGATGCCTACACCATAGCGATGCTCATCCTGCTGTCGCGGCATCCGCACACCTTCCCAATGTTTTGCGAGAGGTGTCCGGGCGGAGATAGTGGAGAGAAGGGAGCGAAGGGAGGAGGAGGAGAGCGAAGTGATGACCGCGGGATCGCGGAGAGCACGGAGATCGTAGAGGTCATGGAGAGCATCACAAAACTCGCAGGATCCGACCGGTTCAGGCATCTTGCAGGTCTCGTGGCAGATTCGGCAGAGCATCTCACAAAGAAGCGGTTTACGGAGTTTGTCGAGTCCGCGTCTGCGCTGGCCGGCGTTCTAAGCTCGGTCTGGCGCTCAGACAACACGCCGTGGCGGATGATGAAGAAGAATACCGATGTGATCCATGAGCGCACGCCGCAGTACATCAAGCAGGAAAAGTTCTGCGAATTTGCGCCAGAGACCCTTGCCCAGAAGATCGATGGTATGAGCATCGGAAGTGGGGATGGCGTACACGAATACGGGGACGCCGAATGCGCCGGGCTGGCGCGGGAACTGAAACTACCAGCCCTTCTCGAGCGCGGGCTTGGGATCGAGAGACCGCGCCTCGTAACACGATACCGTGGCACAAGCACATCGCTTGTTGACAAGAAACGTCTCGTTCTATTCGATTCGAGCAATATGTGGCTCGAGCGGGAACTGGAGAAGCGAAAAACTGTCTGGGTGCTCGTCGATGTCTCATCAAGCATGACCAAATCGATCACATCGGCAAAGGTGCTGGCAAACACTATCCACAGGTATTTCAAGTCCAGGACAAAGATCATCGCTTTCAATGCGGACGCATACCAGACCGATATCGCTGCACTGCGATCTATGACCGCGGGCGGCGGAACCGACGTGAGTTCGGTGCTGCCACACTTAAATAGAAGTCACAATGACCCGATCGTGCTGATCAGCGATTTTAAGTTTCTGATGTCGCATTTCCATCCGTTTCTTGGATATGTTGAGCGATACCGCCCTGAGATGATGTTCATGCCGACCGATCAGGAGAGTGTGGCGCGTCTCGGTTCGCTGATGTCTACGTGGAAAGGGAATCTGCGATATTTGGTGGTGTGATCGCAAAGGCGCGTTTCCGGCATCCGCTCAGGTACTGATAGTGAGTGGACAATGAAAAATGAAACAGACCCTGAAACCTCGATCAGGGTCCGTGTTCAATCGTGTATGCCATTCTATCGGATATTTAGTATCCGCAGTATCCACCGTATCCGCCTGTTCCAAGCGCATTGAGCAGTGCCACACCCACGGTCGCAATTAACAATGCCAAGATTATTGCCACCACGATTAGTGGTATGAATACCGCTATCACAGACCTCAACGTCGTGATGTCGTGAACAAAGGTTCCGCCAACGATCTTGAGGTAGATCGCATAAAGTGCAACGATCCAGCCGAGGATCGGTATCCATGCAACCGCATTCACTGCCGATATATACGAAAGCATCCGAACCGTGCCTTCATAACTTCCGGACCCGCCAACGATCTTGAAACAGATATAGAGTATCGCTCCGCTGATGAACAGCCCGATAATCCCTATTATCGGCATGGCAACGATCATAAAGAACGCACCGCCAAGCGAGATCAGTGTCAAACCGATACCCGCTATTATGTAGTTTACGACCGCGAACTTAAGCGGCTCTCCATATCCGCCCGATGTCGGCATCTCCTTGAAGAAGTCACTTGGCGTGGTTATCACTTTCTTCCATGTTCCGATGAACTCGTCTATGAATTCACTCATTAGTTACCCTCCTCTGACTTTGATCATCCACTATGATCACAATTAATTTGGTGTGTAC
>QBUV01000196.1 GCA_013572355.1 Candidatus Methanogaster sp. | reverse complement strand
TTTTGTTGACTATATAACTTATGGATATTCACGGTGATTCGCAGGCGATTCATGAGTCCGACAAAAAATCTTGAGAGATTGCCAAACATTCATATCCCACCAGCCCCGAATATACATCGGTGCCTATCATGAAGGAAGCCATGTTCTATGAGAAACTTGCAGATGACAAGGTTAAATGTCATTTATGCAACCATTTCTGTACCATCGCTCCTGACAAGCGGGGGATATGTTCAGTACGGGAGAACCGGAAAGGAGTACTCTACAGTCTCGTGTATGGCAGGGTCATTGCAAGCGGCGTCGATCCGATCGAGAAGAAGCCGCTATTCAACTTCCTTCCTGGCACTGAATCGTTCTCGATAGCGACTGCCGGATGTAATTTCAAGTGTCGCTGGTGCCAGAACTGGAACATCAGCCAGATTTCGATGACCACAAAGGAGATACCGGGTCACGATATGACTCCGGAGGATGTGGTCTGGTCTGCGACCCAGCACGATTGCAAGACGATCGCATACACTTACACTGAGCCCACAATCTTCGCGGAGTTCGCGCTTGATGTGATGAAACTCGCACACAGGTCAGGCATCAAGAATGTCTTTGTCACAAACGGGTACACAAGCGAGGAGGCACTTTCTGAGATCTCGCAGTATCTCGATGCCGGAAACATCGATCTCAAGGCTTTCAGGGACGAGACGTACCGGAAGATGTGCGGGGCAAGACTCGAGCCGGTCCTCGACACGATCAGGCGGTACAAGGAACTTGGCATCTGGCTCGAGGTGACAACGCTCGTGGTGCCGACCGTCAATGACAGTGAGGAAGAGTTGCGAGAGATCGCAAGATTCATCGCAGATGTGGGTGTTGAGATTCCATGGCATATCAGCCAGTTCTATCCGCAGCACAGATTCCTTGATGCTCCTCCGACCTCGGTCGAGATTCTGCACAGGGCAAGGGAGATCGGTATCGAAGAAGGGCTCAGATACGTCTACGAGGGGAACATTCCTGGCATGGGAAACGAGAACACATACTGTTACCGGTGTAAAGAGCTCCTGATCAAACGATTCGGATTCAGCATCATCGAAAACCGGATCGAGGACGGAAAATGCTTTAACTGCGGCGCAGAGATCGATGGAGTCTTCTGAAAGGTTGTGCGGGCGGATACCCGAAAACTATTTTACACTCAGCAACCAAGAGTTACAGTCCAGTGAGATGAGGTGATTCCACGCCAGATCAGACAAAACCCCGCGACGTCGTTGAACTGCTCCTGACGGCGCAGATATACAACCAATCCGAAACATTGACAGAGAACGATCTTCCGGTAAACATAAGAAAACACTACTGGAACCGCGAAAAGAAGCAAGTAAACCGCCCGATCAGCATCCGGATCGAGGATGTCGCGGAGCTATACGGAATCGAGGATGTCATGCAGGAGATAGAGTCCCTCCCGTTTATTGAATTTGAGAAATTCGGAGCAGAACTCAAACTCACGGTCTTTGATCTCGCAAAGAGATGGTTTACGAAGCAGGAGGGTGCGATAGACCGGATCCGCACAAATCCGACGCTCGCATCGTTTTATGAGAATGACGGCGTGGATGTCAGTTACGCAGAGGCGACCCTGAAAGCCCAGCCAAAGGAGCGGGACCGGGAGTATCTTGCATCGCTTGCCGCAGAGATCGCTGCATCGGACGAGGATGTCGATCTCCTGACACTTGTGCACCTCGTTGCGCCGGAGGACGTTAAACAGCGGATCGATAAACTCGTGCTCACACGCGGTCAGGAGGATAAGATCGAGAAGATCGTGCAGGCGATCAGACACCGGGAGTACCTGCGCGAGATCGGGCTATGTGAGATTGGAAAGATGCTCTTCGTGGGGCTTCCGGGCACCGGCAAGACATCAGTAGCCAGAGCGCTCTCGGAAAAATTAAACAGCCCGCTCGTGGAGGTCCGGCTCTCGATGATCACGTCCCAGTATCTCGGAGAAACAGCGAAAAATATCGATAAGGTCTTTGAGCTTGCGAAAAAATTAAGCCCCTGCATCCTGTTCATCGATGAGTTCGATTTCATAGCGAAGACCCGTGTCTCTGACGAACATGCCGCGGTGAAACGTGCCGTCAACACGCTTCTGAAAGCGATCGATGAGATCAGTCTGATCGACGACGGGGTTCTTCTGATCGCCGCTACAAATCATCCAAATCTGCTGGATCTTGCTGCATGGAGACGGTTTGACGAAATCGTTGAATTCCCGCTTCCGGATGCCGGGATGCGCAAGAATATCCTTGATATCATTCTTTCGAAGGTGGATGGCGACTTTGATTCACAGGAGATCGCCCTGCTGGCGGATGGATTCACAGGATCGGATCTGCGCATGATTGTTCGGGAGGCGGTGCTCCACGCGCTCACAGAGGATCGGATGGCGATCACGCAGTCAGACCTGACCGATGCCATCGATGAGTTCAGTAACAGGGTGGGCTTGATGATGAAGGAATACACGCTAACATGAGAATCGTTCTGCTCGGAACCGGTGACACAGTCGGCACGCCAAAGATCGGATGCAAGTGTCCTGCGTGCATGGATGCGCTCGCAGGCGGGAGGAGCAACCGGGCAAGGTTCTCGATTCTGATCGAGACAGAAGATGGGCGCGTCCTGATCGATACAGGTCCGGATCTCCGGTATCAACTTATAAAACACAAAATAAGCCATGTGGACGGCGTGATCTGGACGCACGGGCACTACGACCATTACGCCGGATTCGGCGAGTTCTACCGGGTTCAGAACCGTGTGCACGTCTATGGGCTCTCTGACACCCTGGACTACATACTCGATTATCTCTATTTCATGAAGCCGACGCGCCACGACGTATCGGTCTACGAGCCGTTTTGCATGATCGGGCTTGAATTCACGCTGTTCCCGGTTCACCATCCGCCTCTTGCCGAGTCTGCCGGTGTTGTGGTCTGTGACGGTGACAAGAAACTCGTCATCACCGGCGATACCACCCGACAGATTCCCAAGCGCTCAATCGAGATCATGCGGGATCCTGACATCCTGATATGCGACGCGATTGCGCCGCCCGAATACGACCTTCAGAAGCACATGAACACGGCAGAGGCGGAGGACCTGGCGTCAGAGTTAAGTGCGAAAAAGATGGTTATGACGCACTTAAGCCATCTCTTCCCACCGCACGATGAAGCAGTGAAACGGTGGAGCCTCGGGTACGATGGGATGGAGATGGTGCTTTAATCACTCATACACCCAGGCTTCCTCAGCCCTCTCGTACAGAACTGCATCTCCTTCGGTGAAATGTATCGCAATCTCCCTCTTTGCCGATTCGAGTGAATCTGCGCTGTGGATAAGATTCCTGCCAACATCCAACCCGAAATCGCCTCTTATGGTTCCAACCAGAGCTTCCTTCGGATCGGTTGCGCCTGCAATCGTGCGCATCACCGAAACCGCATCCACGCCTTCCACAATCATGGGAACAGCCGGAGAAGACGTAATAAACTCGATAAGCGAGTTAAAAAACGGCTTTTCCACGTGCTCTGCATAATGTCTTCGCGCAGTCTCATCAGTGACCTGACACATCCGCATAGCGACAATTCGAAGTCCCTTTCGCTCAATTCTGGATACGATCTCACCGGTCAAGCCGCGCTGCACTCCATCGGGCTTGATCATCACGAATGTCTGTTCCATTTAATCTCTCCAAAAGCTCATCCGAGACACCTATGCAGATTTCGTGACCCATTTAACCTTTCGCGGGACTCTTTTGAGTTTGAAATTGTTCTGGCACTTTGATTTGCAAAAATAATAGACTGTGCCGTCCCTCTTAACAAACATCTTTCCGGTGCCAGGCTCGATTGGGTTTCCGCAGAACGAACAGGTGAATTGTTCCAACGTCCATCACCTGCCTGTAGTCAGTTTCTTTGCCTCTCTCGAGGTTTCGAGCAGCATCAGGATGTCCCCGACCTGCACAGGGCCTATGCAGTTTCTGGCAATGACCCTGCCCTTGTCCCGCCCATCAAGCACCTTGCAGTTGATCTGGGTCGCCTCCCCATGCATGCCTGTCGTCCCGACAACCTCGACCACCTCAGCAGGATATGCGTCATCATAGTCTGCCATGACATTACCTCAGCGATGCGATCTTGCTTGCGAGTTCCTCGACTGCGCTCTTGCCTTTGCCAGCATTGACGATCGCCACAGTAGCGCAGCCAACCCCGAGACCACATGCGGCTCCGAGTTCGTCCTGCTTTTTTATAT
>QBUV01000195.1 GCA_013572355.1 Candidatus Methanogaster sp. | reverse complement strand
AATTGATTTCTGCGAGAACAACCTCAAATCACTGAAGAATTCGTAGTAATTGAACCTCGATTACCAAGATATTACAATCAGCTCCCCTGCAACTCCTGTTAAACATTGCCTATTCATTCATCTTGGCTTTGGCAGCGCTTCCAATAACTACGAGTAGAGATGTGATTATTGGTGATGTGACCTGTCAGGTTGCGATAGAAAAGGATATCGCACAGCAGGAAAGCGGCATGAGGGGAAACCCCCTCCATCGACCTACAACACCTCTGTTCGGCACAAACCTGTGCGCATCCGGCATCTGCCCCGCGCTTCAAAGCTTGCTTCGCACCTTCTTGTAGAACCATCATCCGGTCTTCGCAAATAGAGCGAGTTCCTCTGCCCTTGCGATAGCAATGATATCACCAGCCCGCATCGGCTGCGTGCGGTGTCCATCGACAACGATAACAGCATCCTTAAACGCCGGTATCGGGTCAAGAGTGATCGTGCTCTCGACAGAGACCGCCCATGATTTGAACTGACAGCACTCGCGGCATCGGAGCGTAGCGCAGGCAAGCTATACTCATACACTGCGAACTGGAAACTCTCGTCCCCACTCCCTGATGAGATCAGGACATAACACGGTTCGGGGCGCGGCTGGCGCATCGGTGCTGAATGCCGAGCTGATGCTGAGTCGCGGGTTATTGTGAACGATCGATCAAAACCTGCTCAGCCGGGCAACCAACTAAATTAAATCAGATTGCAGCCACTGTTACTACTATGAAGTGGCTTCTGAAGATGATCGTTATCTGTGCGATCATAAGCATACTCTCAACGGTTGCCGTTCTTCTATACACATTCACCGAAGATACGCTACCGAGTCTCTGTGCAGTAAAGCCAGTCTACCTGCTGGCAGCGGTTCTCCTGCACATCCTCTCTTACGGCATCTGGGGGTTCCGGATATCGGTGCTCTGCCGGAGTCTTGGCGAGCGCGTGGGTATCATCAAGTCAACCGAGGTTGCAACCTCAAGCTTGCTCATGATGGCGGTCACCCCATCGAGCGCGGGCGGTGAGCCGGTCATGGTCTACATGCTCACGAAGGAAGGGATAACGCCGGGGAAGTCGTCAGCGATCGTCGTTGCAGGGAGATTATTCGATGCAGTCCTGCTCCTCCTTGCGCTGCCAGTTGCAATAATCACGTTAAAGAGCGTATCGTTCGAACTCGACATCCTCCTCATAGCTGCCGCGCTTACTATGGTGCTGGCGATATCTGTATTATGGGTGATCATATCCAACCATGGTCGGTTCATCTCGGCTGTTACAGCGGTATGCGAGAGGGTATTTCGTCTTGTAGGGCTCGGAAAGATTCCTGATACGATCATCGGAAGGATAGAAGAGGAGATAATCGAGTTCAAGGACGGTTTTATCACAGGCGCCCGCGGCAGGAGATCGGACATGCTTCTCGCAGCCGGTGCAACCGTCCTCTTCTGGACCGTCGAGTTCATGCTCATTCCGCTCATCCTCTACGGGCTTAATGTGCCGGATGCGTTCTCCCTGATCGCTGTTGCGTTTGCAGCCCAGGTGATCATCTCGATCGTCATGGTCGTGCCCCTGACACCGGGCGCGTCAGGGGTTGCAGAACTCTCATCCACCGCACTGCTGGCCACCTTCATACCGCTGCATCTCGTTGGCATCGTGGTGATCTGCTGGAGGGCGGTGACGTATTACCTGAATGTGATTGTGGGTGCGTTCGTGAGCATCAGGATCGTGAAGAACATGGATTACATCACAAAGCGGTTCTCCAAATGAGTTCATTTCCGAATGCTTTATGCGGTACTGGACTCCCTGTCCAGTCTAATCCCCTCGAGAAGTTTGCCCGCCTTTGATTCGTACTCCACGATGTACGCGGACGCCCGGATGGCAAGAGCCAGTCCGGTTTCGGGAGAAACACCGCCCGTATCGCGAATCTCTTCGATCACACCGCCGTACTGGCCCGGATCGGTTACGGCAGCGACGCTCCGAAAATTCTTTATCGCCGATTTCAGTAGCGCAACGCCACCGATATCCATGCTCGCAATCGAGCTCATCGGGATCAGGTTCACGACAACGATTGCGATCTCTCCGGTAGCGATTGCGGCGTGGACTTCCGGATGGAGCGTCTTTATCCTGCCACCAAGCATCTCAGAAAATCCTGTCAACTCAGATACGTGGCTTACTTGAATCCCGTTTCGCGAGATCTCTCTTGCAGTCCCTTCTGTTGCGATTATCTCTATTCCAAGACTGGACAGATCGTTTGCAAACTTTTTAAGGTCTCTTTTATCCGATACGCTTATCAGGGCTCTTTTCATCTCGCGTCCCCTCTATCTGAAAGCAGTGAGTTCACATCCCTCCGAAACCGGCCGAGCTTGCCAGCATTCCTGATGACATGGTCCGCAGATGCGATCGCTTCAACGATGCCCCACCGCATCTCGCGCTCGTCCCGCGCCTTTAATGATTCCATGCTTGTGATGGCATCGGATCGTCTTCTGCCGGAGATGCGTTTCAGGCGCGTATCGATCGGCGTATCGATTGCTATCAGCATAAAATCGTCTCCGAACTCGCATCTGAAGCGATCCACCTCGATAAGTCCCCTGATCCCGTCGATCACCACGGTATCAGCCGTTCCATAGAGTTTGCGGATCGCTGGCACGCACCGTTTCGCAATCGCATCCATCCCTTCTGCGGCTCTTAACTGGTCAGCAAGCCCGCCGATATTCACATCACTCGGGTCAAGCCCGCATCTCTCTGCTTCTTCCCGCACGGCGTCACCCATCACAATCACAGGAATGCCGCGCCTCTGCGCCACTCTTGATGCTTCAGACTTTCCTGATGCGGGCATGCCCACGAACGCGATGATTCGCATGTCATAAATCTCATCTGGCGCAACCCTTAACTGTTGGGATTGTGATCATAACATATTGTTGCGCCGCTGTGGCTTAGCTCGGTAAAGCGGCTGATTCGTAATCAGCAGATCGTGGGTTCGAATCCCACCGGCGGCTTTCATCAGTTAGTGTGGGCGCTGTATAATAATCCAGCGATTTCCGCCGATTTACTCGATGCGGATCATGAGTCGCGGTACGGTATCTCGATCTCGAGAAAGTCCCTTGCAACCTGCACATGATCGAATACCTCTTCCGCATCCTTCAGGATCGGCGAAGCATCCGCATATCTCGAACTGATGTGCGTCAGCACCAGTTCCCGCACTCCCGCCTCCTTTGCAAGGAGTGCCGCCTCCCGTGCGGTGGAGTGCATGGTCTCGCGGGCCCAACCGATGAGATCATGCGCCAGACTGCTGTCATGGATCAGCAGATCAGCGCCACGGCTTGCCTCGAGCACCTCCGCAGTTGGTCTGGTATCTCCGGTGTAGACGATGCGCCTTCCTGGTCTCGGGCTGCCAAGCACATCCTCCGGATGCACGGTAGTCCCGTCCACGACAACGCTCTCGCCACGCTGCAATCTCGAAAACAAAGGTCCCGGCGGGACTCCGAGTTCGATTGCCTGCTCCCGGTTGAACCGTCCGGTTCTCTGGTGCTCGGAGAGTGCATACCCGATCGAGGGCATATTATGCTCGGTCCTGATAGCGAGAATATCATACTCGTCCACTTCGACCACGTCTCCTGGGAACAGCTCCGTGATCTGCACCTCGAACTTCGGCCTGGTATGCCCGATGCGTGTGAGATTCTCGATCTGGTCTTTGGATCGCTCTGGCGCGTATATGAACAACGGATCGGTCCGCCCCTGGAAGGACATGGTCTGGACCAGTCCCGGTATGCCAAGGATGTGATCGGCGTGGAGATGGGTGATGAAGATAGACGAAAGTTTCATCATCCCGGTCTTTGCCCGCATCATCTGCTGCTGGGTTCCTTCGCCGCAATCAAAGAGCATCAGCTCGCCTTCGCGGTTGACAAGGATTGCGGACGGGTTCCTGTGCGGTGTCGGAAGCGAGCCGCCGGTTCCCAGGAATGTTACACGGAGCATGTATACCGTATTTCAGTCCGTATGTATTTAGTTGTTATTATTGGGGGTCTTTCACATCCGGGCGGTGGTGGGGCGACTCCTGACAAGTTCCCCATCCTATGCATTCCCTGAGCCGGCGTTACGCGCCGCGTAGCCTGACAGTACATGCTCGGATAACTTGTGGATAAAATCAGTGGAATTTGTGCATGCGTGAGTGTAAACAATATTAGTTATCTACTGTCAATATAGATTAGATATATATCTACTAAGATGATATTATTCTGC
>QBUV01000194.1 GCA_013572355.1 Candidatus Methanogaster sp. | reverse complement strand
ATAAACAGGAGATAAATCAGCAGGAGTCTTAGAGGCAAATTCTTCATCGCCTTTACATCCAAACATTTTTATAGCAGCACTATTTCCGCCGAGAAATCCCTCTTCAGGAGTTAATACCATGATGGCATCTCTGGAAGAATCATAAAGGGTTTTATATTTTTCCTCGCTCTTCAGCAGTTCCTCCTCCGCCCTCTTGCGTGCCCCCCCTATCTCAATGTTATGAAGAGCGATCCCTATGTCAGAAGCCACCTCCGCAAGAAGTTCTTTCTCCTCGTCATCCACTGCGACACCGGGCGCAAGCGATACGGCGAGCAGTCCGAAGAACCTGTCCGCGTGCTCGACACGGATGATTGCAGTCACCTTTCCGAGACACGCGTCTTTGAAGAAGCAGTCCTCGCACACACCTGTCTTGTCTACGACCATGACCTGCTCCTTTCTAAAGAGCGCATCCTTGATGCAGGGGGGATGATTGCCACCTGACACACGATCGCTGAAATGTGCGATATCTTCCCGGAAATCCGAACCCCCGATCATCTCAAATGTCCCGTCATCCCTGAGAAATCCGAGCCATGCAGCATCATAGCCCCGTGCATCCACAAGCGCGTCACAGGATTTCATGAGGAGACTGTCTCTCTTGGTCTCTGTCACAATCAACTGGTTGACATTTCTGATCGCCTTAAGGACACTGTTTAAGTGCGCGATACGCTCTTCCGCGGATTTACGTTCGATCGCATAGTGTAGTGTGCGTGCCAGCATAGCACCATCCACACTGCCCTTGACCAGGTAGTCCTGTGCACCCATGCGCACGCCTTCAAGAGCAAGCTCCGTATCATCAAGACCAGTGAGCATCACGATCGGCACTTCCTGTGCCTGATCATATACCTTCTCAAATGTATCAAGCCCGGCACTGTCCGGAAGTCCGAGATCGAGCAGAACCGCATCGATCCCGCCTTTTTGAATGCGCGTTAGCCCAACCGATAGCCGGTCGGCATTCTCCACATCGAAGAGCGTTCCGCTCACCTCTGAGTTTGAGAGCATCTCCTCTATCATGCGGGCATCTCCGGGGTTGTCCTCGATCAGAAGAACCTTAATCTGCCTATTTTCCGCCATATTCCCCCCGCGGCAGTTTCACAATCGTTAGCCAGAAATCCTCGATCGATCTTATCACCCTGATGAACTGGTCGAGGTCAACAGGTTTTGTGATGTAGCAGTTCGCATGGAGGTCATAAGCTTTGACGATGTCCTGTTCCGCACCCGATGTGGTCAAGACCACTACCGGAATGTTTTTTAAGTCGGAATCGGCTTTGATCTCTGCAAGTACCTCCCTGCCGTCCTTCTTTGGCAGGTTCAGATCGAGCAGGACGATATCCGGTCGGGGCGCATCGGCATACCCTCCGGTTTGCTTCAGGAATGAAACCGCGTCCACACCATCCTTCACCACACTCATATTGTTCCGCACCTTGCCGTCATTCAATACTTCCTGCGTCAGGCGCACGTCGCCGGGGTTGTCTTCCACAAGCAGAATCTCAATGGGTTCATATATCGTTTCCATGACTGTTCAACTCCTTCTAATCACTTCTCCACGCATCTCAACAATTTTCGGAACTATCGTAAGTCCCACTCCCGCACTCTCGACCTTATCACGAGGTCTTAATCTCTGAAATATATGGAATATCTTCTTATAATACTTTCCGCATACCCAGGGTCCGTTGTCGGCAGCAGGAAAGCACGAGATCATTATCTTAACGCCCCACTCCTTTGCTGTGCCGCAGTTCATGGCAGTTCACCTGACGCTTTTGTGGGAATCGTGAAATAAAACGTCGAGCCCCGCCCTGGCTCTGATTCCACCCACATCCTGCCGCCATGCCGCTCCACAATCTTCTTGCAGACCGCAAGACCGATCCCTGTGCCTTCATACTCGCCCCGGCCATGCAGACGCTGGAATATCACAAAGATGCGCTCGAAGAATTCAGGGGAGATTCCGATGCCGTTATCAGTAACCGAGAATACCCATTCACCCCCTCGCTGCTCCGCTGAGATGTGAACACGCGGCGGCGCCTCACCCCGAAACTTGATTGCGTTTCCGATCAGGTTCTGAAACACCTGAGCCAGTTGCGAGCCATCCGCCATCACGGTCGGGAGGGTTGCATGGGTGATCACTGCACCACTATCGCCAATAGATACTTCCAGGTTGGGGAGTGTCTGTAGAAGGAGCGCTTCGCAGTCGGTCGGTCTGAGCGGCTTGCCACGCGTTCCGACACGCGAGAACGCGAGCAGGTCACCAATCAGCGTCTTCATCCGGTTCGCGCCGTCAACAGCAAAGCCGATGAACTCGTCGGCATCGGAGTCGAGTTTCCCCTCGTATCGCCGTTTCATAAGCTGCATGTAACCAGAGACCATGCGAAGCGGCTCTTGCAGGTCATGGGACGCGACGTACGCGAACTGCTCGAGTTCGGAATTGGATCGCTTCAACTCCAAAACGCTCTTGCGCAGCGCCTCTTCAACCCTCTTGCGCTCGGTAACGTCCTTGGCTAATACCAAATTGTTGTGTCCGAGAGCAGAGAGTTTTTTCGCCATCAGCCATAACAGATCAAGCACTTCTTCGAACTTTGCAAGCGACATCTCGGGCATCTTTTCGAAAGCATCGAGCATTTCATCCGTATCAGTACCAATTTCCTTTGCATAAGTTCCGATTCTGTTTCTGTCGACACCCATTGCATTGCTCTGCCCGATCAGCCAGTTTGCAATGTGCTTACCCCCAACAATTATTGGAGCGCTGGCATCGACAAAACCACAGCTAAGACATTTTCCATAAGTTGGTTTCATAAGCGCCTTTGCTTTCTCCCCAAGAATCTTATCAGACTTTATGCAGTTTATATCTCCCTTTTCCGTGCTCCTGATGATCTCGCACACACCACAGAAATTGCTTGCTTTTGTAATTGGTTTGCCATCGATATCCGAGATGATGGATGCTACATCATTTGCAGCGGCAAAGGCATCCTGGATCTGTTGAAGGTCTTCCAAATCAATTAAATCGGTCAAAGAAACATCTTTAACTGATTTATCAGGCGATAGGATGTAATCGAGTCTTACCCTGAGACGGTCTTCGCTTTCTCGGAGCGCCTCTTCGCCACGTTTGCGTTTCTCCTCGAGTTCGATGCCATGTAGGCCAAAAGCAATATCTCCGGCTACTTCGGAAAATAAGGACTGTTCTTCCTTATCCACAGCAAGCTCTGCAGGGACTGCAACCGAAAGCAGACCATATATCCGCGCCCCGTGTTCCAACCGGATGGTCATTGCTCTTCTGCCACCATACTGTTCCACAAGAGGACAATCCGCGCAGGTGGCGGCAGGATCATCTATCACTGTTGCCCCGGATTGCGTGAGTGCCTTCTGAGCGCATTTGATCAACTCTCCATGCTTCAGTCGTTTCACCATGGGCACGAACGCCTCACCCAGCCCTGCTTCGGCAGTCGTTGCAAGAGTCCCGGATTCATCCAGCAGAGCAATCCATGCATTGTGATAACCGCGAGTCTCGATAAGGTTGTTGCAAGCACCTTGAAGCAGTTTGCCCCGGTCATTCTCCTTTGTGATAAGCTGGTTAACATTCCGTATGGCACGAAGCACGAGGTTGAGATGCACCATCCGCTCCTCCAGATGCTTGCGCTCTGTGATATCACGCACAACCACAAGCAGACGTTTATGCCCCGCAATGACCGCGCTTTTCATATTTACTTCCCCCCAGAACAGACGTCCGGATTTGTGCTTTCCCATCCATTCGAAGACCTGTGGTTCCCCTGCCGCTGCCTTCTTTATCCGCTCGACGGCGTCTTCCTGGGTGTACGGCGCTTCGCCCATGCTTATGGTTTGCACGTCGAGTCTGCGGAGTTCCTCGCGGGTATATCCGTACATGTCACACGCCGTGTTGTTGACATTAAGGATTGCTCCGGTCTCGATGTCATGGATGAAGACGGCATCATTGACCGAATCGAAGATCGTCCGGAACCGATCCTCACTCTCTGAAAGTGCATCTTCGCTCTCGCGCTGCTTGTGCAAGAAGCCTGACGCCACCACCCCCCCTGCCAGACAAGCAAGGATGAAGGCAGTTCTCACATAAAGTACATAAGGAGGGATATCCAGCGCAAGCAACTCAAGAAAAGAACTCTCGTTATAAAATATCAAAGAACCAACAACACTGTCGATAAACCAGAAAAGAACCGCGAACAGGAGAGAGGCACTTATAATATAGCTGGTATTCGTCTGGTTACTCCTCTCCTTCAATTTAAAGAATCTTCGGATGGATCCAAGATTTAATAATACATCTGCCAGCAATAAGATTATATACGCAAC
>QBUV01000193.1 GCA_013572355.1 Candidatus Methanogaster sp. | reverse complement strand
GCCCGCTTCTTCTGCCATATAATGGGGATTTGTATCCAAGAACCTCTGTTTCCATCATCCCGATACTGGAACCACTCAGTATGAGCATTACATTTCGCTTGCTCAGGTTCAGATCCCATATTCTCTGGAAAAATGACGGTATGCCCCGGTTTAGCTTTATGAGGTATGGAAATTCATCGATTGCGAATATGATCCGCTCTTCGTCGCGATACCACCTGAAAAACTCATCGAACAACTCTTCGAACCCGCCGATTCTCATTTTTAGGAATGAGTCTTCTCCGAGGAAATCCCCCATCTGCCGCTGCAACATCAGGATATTCTCGGATTCGCTGTATTCCGCGGGCAGAAAGTAAATCCCTGCCTTTCCGTGGAGAAATTCTGTGATCAGACGGGTTTTGCCAATCCTGCGCCGCCCGTAGATTATTATGAATTCTGGTTCCCCGCTTTCGTACCTGCTGTTGAGATATCCCAGTTCACGATCACGGTTTACGAACCGTCCTGCAAATTGTTGATTCACAATCATTATGATTTACTGTCAACTACTTGAGCTTTTCCATCCCGGGTCTGTGCGGACGCTGGATGGGCTTGGGATGATCGAGCGGTGGGTGGAGGTGGTCCGGGGTTCCTGATCCGAACGCAACATAAGGTGACAGCCCCTGCCTGACAAGAGCGGACAAAGTATATGTAGAGTTCATGGCAATTATATATCGATGCTCGACAGAGATGAGGGAACCATTGCAGTCAGGCTGGCGCGGTCAGCGATAAAAGCCCACCTCTCAGGAGAAGTTGTGGAAACCGGCGATCTGCCAGAGGTGTTTGGGGAAAAGCGAGGCGTATTCGTTACATTACACAAGAACGGTGACCTTCGCGGATGCATCGGATATCCGGAGCCGGTCATGCAACTTTTGGATGCGATTCTGGACTCTGCTGTGAGTGCTGCGGTGCGTGACCCGAGATTTCCGCTGGTCAGGTACGAGGAGATGAAAGAGATCGTCGTTGAGGTGACTATACTCACGCCTCCTGTAAAAATCGATGCGATGCCTTCGGATCTGCCGAAACATGTCGAAGTCGGAAGGCACGGGCTCATCGTCAGAAAAGGCGTCTATCAGGGGCTGCTACTTCCGCAGGTGGCGACAGAATGGGGCTTTGATGCGGAGGAGTTTCTCAGCCAGACCTGCATAAAAGCGGGACTGCTACCTGATGCGTGGCTCACCGGCGCAGCGGTGTATTCCTTCGAGGGGCAGATCTTTACTGAGATCGAGCCGGATGGTGATGTCGTTAGCAAGGATTAGGATCGTTATAGCGGATGCAGTGGATACCAAACTTGAGGCGGAGGCGGAACTCTTCGATGATCTCTGCCCTGAGACTGTAATGGCCTCCCGATAGGAGTCCATCGATGTAACTGCCTGCGAGGGCAGGGCATTATCCGCAATCATTGGGGCGCTGCCGATAACAGGTATTGTGAGCAGATGGGACGATGAGATCTACTTCTCGACATCGGTGATCGCACCGGAAGAGAACCAGAAGGAACTCGTCGAGATCGGCGATCTCGGGTACTGGCTGCCGCAGAAAGCATTCTGCATCTTCTTTGGACCGACCCTGGCAAGCAAGGGCGATGAGACACGTCCTGCAAACATGGTCAACGTCTTTGGTAGGATTACCGGAGATGTTACCGTTCTTGAGCGGGTTTACGAAGGCGAGAGGATCGTAATCGATCGTGTGGATGGGTGAATAAGTGAATAGTGTATAACAGAGCATTTATATAGCACACCTGCATACAATCTCCCATGAACAAACTCCTGTTTTCAGGGCTTGCTCTGCTTGGAGTCGGGGCAATGATCCTTGCATCCTACGGGATCTACCATCTCGCGGGATCGGATCTCCCACCCATTATCAAGATCGCACTCGTGCTCATCGTCATCGGACTTGGGCTTGCGCTCATATATGTGATACGCGATAGACTGAGAGCAATCAAGGAGGAAGGGATATGATAGTTGTAACAACCGAGACAATCGAGGGAAAGAAGATCGCAGAGACGCTTGGTCTCGTAAATGGGAACGTAATCCGTGCAAAACACATCGGCAAGGACATCGCGGCAGTACTCAGGCACGTGGTCGGCGGCGAGATCAAGGAATACACTGAGATGATGAACGACTCGAGAGATATCGCATTCAAGCGCATGATTAAGGATGCGGAGGGGCTGGATGCGGATGCGATCGTGGGCGTGCGGTTCACGACCTCGATGGTCATGGCAGGGGCATCCGAGATACTGGCCTACGGAACCGCTGTTAAACTGGAGCGATGACCGATAACATGTCAGGAAGATTTGGGTTCCCGGTATTCACCGTTGCTCTGCTGCTGATTGGGGGAATTGTTCGGCTGCTGGAAGTAAATGGCATGGTCCAATTTGCGATCCCGTGGATCCCTATAATCGCGATCATTGCGGCTGTCCTATCTGTGGGGGCTTTGATATTTGGAAGAAACAGGGATCGACCCGGTTTCTGTCCGTTCAGTGCGATATGTCCGTTTAATAACTTCTGTCCGTTCGGGCACGGAAGGTAAGAGTTTACATATCAGGAACGTAAGAGATGTTACAGGTGAGATGAATGACACTCGACGATACTGATAGAGAGATTCTCGCAATACTGGAGCAGGATGATGCGACTCCGAGTGCAACGCTCGCAGGAAAACTCGGCATCACGGAAGGAGAAGTGGAAGAGCGGATCGGCAGACTCGCTGACACCAGAACAAAGATATTGGTCGTTGACGATGAGCCAGACACCTTACTCCCGCTGACCCGGGCGCTTGAGGCGGACAACTACGCAGTGGTGGGCGCGGTCGATGGCGCAGAGGCGCTTCGAAAAGTTAGCAATGAGACGCCAGACCTGATTCTCCTCGATCTGATGCTGCCGAAACTGAATGGGTATGAGGTCTGCATGAGGTTAAAGGAGGATCCGGCAACGAGGCACATCCCGGTCATCATGTTAAGCGCAAAGGGCGAGATCAAGGATAAGGTACTGGGCATTGAGATCGGCGCAGAGGATTACGTCACGAAACCATTCGATCTGCTGGAACTAAAAGCGCGGATAAGGGCGCTGCTTCGAAGGACTGGCGCTTAAAGACCATTTCACGATTCCTGAATAGTGATCCGGGTAATCGTGACGTTCTCCACAGGTCTATCTCTGGCGCCTGTCTCTACCTCTGCAATCGCACGCACGACGTCCATCCCGTCGATAACCCTGCCAAATACCGCATACTGCCCATCGAGTCTGGATTGCGCTCCATCACAGATATAGAACTGGCTGGATGCGCTGTCCGGGTGCGCTGATCGCGCCATTGCAACCGCGCCATCGACATGGGTCAGCTCGGGATGAATCTCCAGCTCAATCGTCTTTCCAGAGCCGCCTGTACCATCGCCTTTCGGATCTCCGCCCTGAATCATGAAGTTGTCGATCACGCGATGGAAGATCAGACCGTTGTAGAATCCGCGGTTTGCCAGTTCGATGAAGTTTGAGGTGGTGTCCGGCGCCCGCGCTTCATAGAGTTCTACAGTCATCGTCCCCATACTCGTCTCGATATCAGCGATCCGGTTCTCTTCCCCGGTCTTCTCTGTCGCATCAGCCATAGTGTCCGCCTTGTCGCTGTCAGCACCATCAGCCCCAGCCACCACATCTTCACTGCCGATCGAAACGAGTTTCACATCAAAGATCAGCGTCTTTCCGGCAAGTCGGTGGTTGAAATCGACCACAACGCTCGAGTTTGTGACATCAGTTATAGTGCCTACCTGCCCCCGACTGGTGGTGAGCTTTTCACCGACCACTGGTGTGATGCCTGCTGCACGCAATTCTTCGACCGGAACGGTTTGGATCATCTCCTCACTGTGGACTCCATAAGCGTCTTCCGGCGGCAGGGTCAGAGTCTTCTCTTCGCCTACAGCCATGCCGACGACACCGCTGTCGAACCCTTTGATCATCTGCCCTGCACCGACCGTGAATTCAATCGGCTGATAATCCCTATTCGGATTGTATACTCCGGTTTCGATCGCAACGTCCCTCACAGATGTGTCAAAAACAGTACCGTCATCCAGTCTTCCGGTGTAGTCCACTAAAACTTCGTCGCCTTCTTTGACTGCTGCTGCATTGCCGCCGCTATCCGGGTCTATGCAGCCGCTGCTGACAAGGATCAATGCCATTACGGTACAGATAATAAGTTGTTTATTCATGCCGATCACCATATTTCTGCGTTTGTGGTATATAAGTGCTGTTATGAGTCTTTGGTAACGACTCTGTCGTCGACACTTGCGTTATCTCGCGCTGCGGTGACCAAAAACCCGGAGACTTTTTGATATTTTCGAAATAGGGTTTTTTGGAAGACCACCGAGGACACATGGAGACACAGATAGGACGAAAGATAAAAATAACAACTCTCTGTGATCCTCTGTGCTCTTGGTGGTTTAATCTTCCTTG
>QBUV01000192.1 GCA_013572355.1 Candidatus Methanogaster sp. | reverse complement strand
TCATTCGTTATTGTAGGGTCAATTATTATAGTTTTTATATGTAAAACTTATGTTAGTATCGGTATGTTGCATAACTCCGCCATATCCGAACTCAAACCCCCCCTCTATCTCACCCGTGATACATCGTCTGCACTGGCTCTGGTTTCCCTGCCTTCTTCTGCTGGAAATTGATCGCCGGAAGCGGCATCGCAGGCGGAAGCCCGAGCTTTGAAGAGAGCGTGACCGCGAGCGGGGCAAGGTTGGAGACCATCGTGTTTGCGATCTGGTTCTGGACATTGGACGGGGCTTTCCCCGCATCCCAGTCGCTTTTAATCTGATTCAGATCGTCTTCGTCGGAATAATAGTCAGAATACCCCTCGAACCTGATGTGCCCGACATTCGGGCTCAAATAATTGATTGAGAACGCGTATTCAACCCTCAGAACAGTTTTTTCCCCAAACGGCGTCTGGTTTGGCACGAGTGCCGTGTTCTTCAGGTTGATGTCGTAGTTGATGTTGACGTTCTTCTGCCTTCTGACCTCTTCCGGATCGACATATATCTTAGATTCTACCTGTGTTACTCTGAAATTTACAATCATCTGTATTCTCCTCCAACTGTTTTTGTTCCCCTGTGCAATGCTACTCTTCCGGTTCTGACGACTTCTTTGATCCCGAATCTATCAAGCATATCCTCAATCGCCCTGATCTTACCTTTACCGCCTGTGACCTCGATTACCAGCGTCTCTGCGCCGACGTCTATGATCTTTGCACGGAATATGCTTGCGATCTGCATGATCTCAGCTCTTGTGTCGGTATCGGCAGCAACCTTAATGAGCGCAAGTCCCCGGTCCACCGATTCGGACGGCGGGAGATCGGATATCGAGATCACATCGATCAGTTTGGAAAGCTGGCTCGTCACCTGCAGAAGTACCCGGTCATCGCCTTCCACAACGATCGTCATCCGCGATATCTCAGGATTCTCTGTCATGCCGACAGCGAGACTCTCGATGTTGTACCCGCGCCTGCTAAAGAGTCCTGAAACACGCGCAAGCACGCCTGGCTTGTTCTCGACAAGCACTGCAAGCGTATGTCTCATGCGACCTCCCCCGGGTCGAGGATCTGATTGATCGCAGCACCGGCAGGGACCATCGGGAACACGTTCTCCATCGGATCGACCACGAAATCGATAACAACAGTCCGGTCTGCCGACAATGCCTCTGATATTGCAGACGGCACCTCTGATGGCTTTTCTGCGCGGATCC
Source organism: Candidatus Methanogaster sp. (assembly GCA_013572355.1). Classification (GTDB taxonomy): domain Archaea; phylum Halobacteriota; class Methanosarcinia; order Methanosarcinales; family Methanogasteraceae; genus Methanogaster_A. The sequence continues at coordinate 3,410 of QBUV01000192.1, read as the reverse complement.
CGACAAGATTGTATGCCTCTGCCAGTTTCACGAAATCGACGCTCTGCGAGATATCCGTGTACGAGTACCGCTCATCGAAGAAGAGTTCCTGCCACTGCCGCACCATCCCGAGATAACTGTTGTTAAGTATTGCAACGATCACCTTGATTTTGCTTTTGGAGACGGTTGCAAGTTCCTGCGATGTCATCTGGAATGAGCCGTCGCCAGCGATATCGATGACGGTCCGGTCCGGACGCCCGACCTTCGCACCTATTGCTGCGGGGAATCCGTAGCCCATGGTGCCAAGCCCTCCTGACGTGATGAAGGTTCTGGGGTTTTCGAACTGGAAGTACTGCGCTGCCCACATCTGGTTCTGCCCGACCTCGGTAACGATGATCGCATCAGGACATGCCTTGTGTATCTCCTGGACCACGTACTGCGGCTTGATCACCTCGTTGCTCTGAACGTAGCTCAGCGGGTGCTTCTTCTTCCATGCACCGACCTTCCCGAGCCATGCACCGGATCTGGTTTGCATCTTCTGCAGGTGAGAGATTAGCGACTGTAGAATCGTTTTAGCGTCTCCGATGACCGGTAGATCGACTCTCACGTTCTTCCCGATCTCAGCCGGATCGATATCGATGTGGATGACCTTTGCATGTGGAGCGAACGCATCGATCTTTCCTGTAACCCGGTCATCGAACCGTGCGCCGATAGCGATCAGGAGATCGGACTCCTGCACTGCGTAATTGGCATATTTAGTGCCGTGCATGCCAAGCATTCGAAGCGACAGCGGATTGGACTGCGGGAATGCACCTATTCCAAGCAGAGTCGTTGTCACGGGAGCCTGGATCGTTTCTGCAAGTTTGAGAAGCTCTGACGACGAATCCGAGATGATGACGCCGCCACCTGCATAGATGACCGGGCACTCGGAATCAAGGATCATCGATGCAGCGCGTTTCACTGCGTCCTCGTCGATGCCGACATCCGGATGGTAACCGCGCAGGTACGTCCTTCCCGGGTATGTAAATTCGAATTCATCGGTCGTGATGTCTTTTGGAAGATCGATCAGAACCGGACCCGGTCTTCCGGTGGATGCGATGTAAAACGCTTCTTTGACGACCCCTGGCAGATCTTCTACGTCTCTTACCAGATAATTGTGTTTAGTGATCGGAAGCGTGATCCCTGTGATGTCAGCCTCCTGAAACGCATCGTTTCCGATCATGGGCGTTGGAACCTGTCCTGTTATCGCAACGATCGGTACCGAGTCCATGTAAGCGTTTGCGATGCCTGTGACGAGGTTGGTTGCACCCGGTCCCGACGTTGCCAGGCACACTCCCACCTTCCCGGTTGCACGTGCGTATCCGTCTGCTGCATGTGCTGCACACTGCTCATGCCGCACAAGGATGTGGTTGATATCCGAGTCGTACAGTTCGTCGTACAGTGGAAGCAGCACACCTCCGGGGTATCCGAAGATCGTATCGACCCCTTCATTCTTGAGGCAGTTAATCAATGCTTTTGCGCCAGAGATGGGTGTATCGGTCACGGTTGTTTCCTCCTCTTGATGGGATACTATTCGATAGTGAGATGAGATAAAGTATACGGTTTTCGGGCAGTGTCCAATAAACCGGGAATTTGACCGCTGAGACCGCGGAGAATGATGAAAAAGCTCTGCGCCCTCCGCGTGCTCTGTGGTTATTTTTCTTGCCAACACGGGGTTTACCCCATCCGCTTCTGCATCCCCTTAAGCAGCCGCTTCACAGCATCAGGAAGCTGCCCGCGCTGGAGCGCCTTCATGTGAGCTGGCGAGATCATGTTCATGACCGCAGTCATCATCGGATCAGACCGCATCATCCCATCCATCAACTTCCGCACATAGACCGATGTCCCGATCTGCATCCCGATCTCGCGCTTCCATCTCGATTCGTAATCCTCGACTGCGCATCTGCCGTTTGCGACGTCCGCTGCCGTCTCGCCAGCGATCTTTCCTGCGACCATCGCAGTCGGTATCCCGCCGCCGTTGGTTGCGATCAGGTGCCCCGCGGCGTCGCCAGCGATCATGACGTTTCCTGCACACGTCTTCTGGCGTGCGCCGCCGACCGGAACGATGCCCGCGATAAATGCCGTGACCTTGCCCCCTTCCAGTTTCCCGGATGCGATCGGATGCTCGTTGATGAACCGGTGCAGATAGTCCCTAAACGTTACGCCCGGCTCGCACATCGCGCTCCGAATGCCCATCCCGACATTCGCAGACCCATTCCCGTGCGGGATGATCCATGCATACCCGCCCGGCACAAAGTTCCTGCCAAAGTACATCTCGACAGCGTCTTCGTCGATCGTAACTCCGGTCATGTCGTACGCCACCGCATGAGCGACTCCCATCGGATCATCCTTAATTGTGGAAAGCCCGGCAGACCTTGCCACAAGCGAGTTCGGACCGTCCGCACCGATGATCACATCTGCCCGGATCGTGCGGCGGCCCCACATCCCTGAAATATCAATCGACCCGTGATCGATTGCAGAGACTCTCGTTCCGATAGCGAGGTCTGCGCCTGCCTCGACTGCTTTCTCTGCAAGGTAGAGGTCGAAGCGCTTCCGGTCGAGCACGTTGGCATCGACATCGAACTCTTTGGCGTCCCCGGTCGGTGCGATGAACCGCTGGTACTTGGTCTCTGTATAGACGCAGCTATCCGGGTAGCGGAAGGTGTCCGGAAGATCGGAATCGGGCATCAGTTCCTCAAGTTCACCGTACTTCGGAAGGAAGCCTGCGCACTGCACAGGAACGCCGATCACCTTCTTCTTCTCGATTAAAAGCACGCTTGCGTCTTCTGCTGCGTACCTTGCCGCGGTTGCGCCAGAAGGTCCTGCGCCGACGATTGCGACGTCGTAGTGGGAATCAATCTTCATTTTTCATCACCTCGATCACCATCACCGGTCATATCATCACCGCCTCAGCCATCCCCTCAAAGTGCTGATCCCCGGTCAGAACCTTTAGATTGTGGAGTATTGCGGTTGCAAGAATCAGCGAGTCCACCGCGCCCATCTTATGATCCAATCGAATCCGAGCTCCTGCCACCGCGATCTCCTCGTCTATGTTCAGAACATTCGTGTGCGATCTGATCGTTGTGATGCAATCGTTTGCAGTCTCTTCGTCCCTGATCTGTTCGATCCTATATTTGATCTCATAAATATTCAGTACAGATGTAAAAACCTTGTTGCTCTCTTTTATCACAGATAGTGCAATCTTTCCCCGATCCGACCCGTTAAGTATTTCAAGCCAGGCAAAACTATCAACAAGGATATTAGAAGCGTTCATTTTTAATCTCATCCTCATGCTCGCGTCGAATCCGCTTAATATCGAGATCAGGGAATGAACCAAACAGGGATTCCAGTGATTTTACAGGCACCAGTTCTATTTTATCTTTCGATACTTT
>QBUV01000191.1 GCA_013572355.1 Candidatus Methanogaster sp. | reverse complement strand
GTTATGCCAGAATTCTGAGTTCTCCGGACATCCGAAACCCAGGGCAGTAGATTGGAGTTCGTTAAGTGCTGCTTCCACCCGATTTTTCTATTTTTCGTGTAGTTGCAACTCTTTGCGGCGTTTTTTGTTAGACTGATAGCGTACATTCAATTGCCCGCTTTCAAAGTCTTCCAGTCCACATATTCACCCGCTACAAACTGCTTTTCGCCTTCTCGGATGGATTTTATCTCATCATCCTCAGGCACTACTTCTAAAATCTTTGTTCTACCCATCTCGGCGTTCAACCGCTGCATGATCCACGCCCGGATCATGGTTCGTGTTGGTATGTACTGCGCATCCGCAATCTCTTTCAGTTCCTTGATCGCCGAGTCTGGCAGTTTCACCGCAAGTGTTTTCATTTGACCCATTTTGGATTCACCAATAGCTAATCTGGACTACGATGCATATAAACTTGAGCAAGAGAGGGAGCTGAAGTTCGGAATATCAAAGAACCATCGAACGAACGATTGGCGATAAGAACATTGCGAGCGCGCCAATGGTCGCCACCCGCCCGATATCCAGTGGTTCGGAAACCCGCCTCCTCTCCGCGATCCTACAAGCGATGAAGCGTCTGCGGTGTTGTCCGCTCCCTTCCGGGCCTAAACCGTTTTCCGCAGCAGAGATAGCAAACCTGCCCTCCGGCAGACTCCACTACCAACGCCATCCCCGCAGGACGGAGATTCATTGTTGGGCATCCGATCTTAAATAGCGTTTGGTATGTCTTCCATTGGCTTCGCCCCCCGCATATCGGCGGTTTCGGGTGATAGGTGACGCCGGGTTACCCGGGCTAGCCCGCAATCAGATATTGCATGGATGATGCTAATAAGGTTATCCGTTCACCGGGATATCTGGCGCACCGTATACCTCATGCCAGTCGAGCACCTGCCGGTAGGTGCGTATCGTTGACTTGCCTGCGCCAAACATCGCTGCAATCTCCGCATCGGTCCTGCCATCGTCGACAGCATGGATGAACTCGTTGATGTCGAAGGGCGTCTCAAAATCCCGCCACCTGAACAGACCGCACTTGACCCGTACCCGCTCGACGTTGCGCATCTTCTTCCGATCACCAAGCGATACTGCGATTTCGCTGTCACTACAGTCCTTGTGATACATTTTAAAGACGGCTACCATCTCGTCAAGCGTCAGTGTCGTCTTTATGCCAAGCGCCTCGACGGCATTCTTGATCTCCTGATCACTGGCATCACTCCCCGACCCAAGTGCGATCATCCCTTCGATGGGTTCGTCATCAATCTCTATCATTGTGTTTTCCTCGTTTGTCCTTACATGATGGACTATCATATCTCTTTCTGGCAGTCTGTATAACTCTTTCCGGTGCATGTTCCGGTGAGGCGTACGGGGGCGGTAAAAAGAGAGGGGATTGCCCTTACATGCAAACACCGCGCAACCCGGCAGCCGAATCCATCGAAACGTTTATCCGATCTCTCCTAAAATCGAAGATGAATGAAGATCGGTGTCATTGCGATTCAGGGAAATGTTGCAGAGCATGTGAATGCGCTGGAACGCACGTTTGCCGAGCGAAACGACCGCGGCGAGATCATCCCGATACGGCAGAGCGGACTCGTCCCGGATTGCGATGCCATCGTGCTTCCGGGCGGGGAGAGCACCACGCTTGCGCGGCTTATGTGGAAGGAGGGCATCGCCGAAGAGATCCAAAACGCAGCCGCTTTGAACGTGCCGATACTTGGCACCTGTGCGGGTCTCGTGCTCCTTGCGAAGCATGGAGATTGCCAGACAACAAGAACAAAACAGCGCTTGCTCGGCATAATGGATATCGAAGTCAGGAGGAACGCGTATGGGCGTCAGCATGAATCATTCGAGACGTTAATCGACATCCCGGTCGTAGGGGACGCGTTTCCAGCGGTCTTCATCCGTGCGCCTGCGATCGTGCGTTGCGGAGACGATGTTACCCCGCTCGCGAGGTTGGGGGAGTACATCGTTGCCGCGCAGCAGGGCAACGCGCTTGCGCTTGCATTCCACCCTGAGATGGTGGCAGATACGCGGTTGCATCATTATTTTGTGGATATGATTTAGTGGACTTTTGTCATCTTCTGGAATTTGGGTTTTGGAAAACCACAGAGAGCACAGAGGACACAGAGAAAACAACAACTCTCTGTGCCCTTGGTGTCCTCTGTGGTTAATCTTCTTCGCTATAATCCAATTCGCCCAGAAAAAATTAAAAAGTCTCTGATTTAGGGAATTTTTCGGATTGGCTGCGGTGGTTACCTGAATGGGGCGCTCCAAAACTCTCCAGCACCGCTATCAGGTTTTCATAATCCACCTCGGTATTGTAGCAGCCGTCTGTTAGAAGCGGAACACCATAAGTCACGATCTTCTTGCGTTTGAGCGACCGCATGACCTTGTTTAACTCGTAGTTACACGCCACAAGGAGCGCGCCGTCTGCCGACTCCTTCTTTATGACATGGCGGACGTACGACGAGCCTGCGATGATGTATAAGGTATAGCCAAACCGGTCCGCATCTTCCATCATCTTCGAAAAGACGCACTTGCCGCACCTCTTGCACTGGATCCCGAAGCGTGTCGATGGCGCAGGGCAGTCAAGCGACCTCATGCAGTGCGGGGTGAGCAGCAGGCGGTGTTTCGTCTCTGCAAAAGCAGACCTGTGCGCCATGTTCTTGAGCGATACCATCCATGTATCGAGCGTTCTCGTATCTGCGAACCTCTGAAAGACTGCTTTTATCGGGAGATAGAAGAAATCAAGGATATCCGCAAAGACCCCGGCAAGCCAGACATTCCTGGTGAGGCTGATCCGGCTGATGACCAGCGCCAACAGCGCAAGAACGAAGGATGCGACTATGATCACCGATATCGCAATCCCGATCAGTTCATACATCACAACACAGCTCCATCTTCTTGATCACCTCGTCCACATCCACCTTTGTGTCGTAGCAGCCGTCCCGCAGCAGAGGGACTCCCTGAACCGGTGCGGCCTTCGCGATATCCTGCATCGCCTCTGTCAACTCGCTACAACACGCCACGGCAATACACGCATCGGGACTGCAGGATTTGAGGATCTTCCTGACAAAACTGCCGCCCGGCACGACAAACACCTTGAAATTGTATTTTTCCGCAGCTTTTGCTATGCGACCGATATCGCACTTGCCGCACATTTTGCACTCGTAGCCGATTATCGGGTCACACCGTGTAGCACACTCGAGACCCCTCATGCACTGCGGCAGGAGGATTATGCGCCCGCCCCGCATCCGCTTAAACTTCTCAAGCATCATCGCATTATTAAGTTCGATGAGAATCTCGTCAACGAGTTCTTCTTTGATGTAAAACACCCTGCAAACCCACTTTGCAGGCGAGTAGAATAGATACAGCACGAACAGGATGAAATTCGGGAATACGATCTTATGCCTCTTAAAACTGTAAACACCGAGCAGCAGCGCCAGCACCGTCGCCAGAAGGACGGCAACTGCTAAGAAGACGAAGAACCTGCCAAGAAGTTCGTAAGGGACTTCCATAAGACTAAAACGGTTTGCGGATATTTAAAGTTGCCTGTGAGGTGAATAAAGATACATCTCCGGTGAAAAAGATACGAAATGCCAGTTTAGCCCCTCAAATCCAATAAATATCGCAAACTCGCACTATTTCGGGATTTTCTGCACATCAAAAACCGCTTCCATGAATGGTTGGGTTAAAGTAGCAGTATTACCAACAGGCAACCATGACAATCGATGAAATCAGCATCACCAGAGCAATCGTCACCGAATTCACAGAATCGTTCCTCGACTGCACCGATGTTGACTGCGCACTCGTCGGCGCAGGACCTGCGAATCTCGTTGCTGCGTACACGCTCGCAAAAGCAGGCATCGATGTGGTAGTCTTCGAGCGGAATCTCTCGGTCGGCGGCGGCATGTGGGGCGGCGGCATGATGTTTCCAAGGATTGTTGTGCAGGAGGAAGCACGCCGGTTTCTTGATGAATTCGGGATCGCATACACCGAATACGAAGAGGGGGTCTATGTTGCGGATTCGATCGAATCGGTCTGCAGGACCTGCGCATCAGCGATCGGGGCTGGTGCTAAGATATTTAACCTGATGAGCGTCGAGGACGTGATGATCCGGGAAGAGAGTCGTGTGTCAGGACTCGTAATCAACTGGACATCTGTTGCTATGGCACGGCTGCACGTCGATCCGCTGACCATCCGGTCGAAGGTAGTGATCGATGGCACAGGGCACGATGCCGAGGTCTGCAGGATCGTCTCTAAGAAGCTCCCGGACGCCTTACAGGTTCATGGCGAGCTGCCGATGTGGGCTGACCGCGGCGAGAGTGCGCTTCTCGAATTCTCAAAAGAGGTGTATCCTGGGCTGGTTGTCTCCGGCATGGCAGCAAATGCCGTTTCCGGAGGTCACCGGATGGGTCCGATCTTTGGCGGGATGATGCTCTCTGGCGAGCGGGCGGCAGAGGTGGCGATGGAGATCATCGATTCCGGTAAATGATTTTTCGATCTATGAAGCGCGAGTGAACAGCAGCGCAGCCACCAAGACGGATGGGCACGGATCTGAATCATTCATCTCATCCCGAGCCACATCCCAAAGACCGGATCTTCGAGCACGTAATAACCCTTCTCTTTCCTTGAAATGTACCCCTTAGCTTCCAGATACGCTAAAAATCTGCTGACATTGGAGACTTTATCTTTTACGATTGTTGCGATCTCTTTTGGCGTGTGGCACCCCTTCGCTATGCATAAGATGACCAAACGCTCCTTCGAACTCAGATCGTTAAATTCTCCTCTGAAGAGCAAATCCCCTTCCTCTCTCAAAAATTCGCCCTCTATCTCTTTGATATCCTCTATTGTCGCCGTCCCATTCTTTTCTATCATTTTTCCGATGAACTGTACATA
>QBUV01000190.1 GCA_013572355.1 Candidatus Methanogaster sp. | reverse complement strand
GCGGCAGGTTCTACTCTCACAGAAAGCAACCATGCAACGTAATTTCTTATATGCGATCTGTTTTTCAGTTTCATCCTCTTTTTGCTCGATAAAATACGATATTTTCCCCATATCGGCACGACTGAAGAAGATGATGCAATCACCGTCTTCCCCGTCTCTTCCAGCCCTGCCCGTTTCCTGGTAATACGATTCAAGGTTCTTCGGCAGATCGTAATGGATCACAAAACGGACATTGGATTTATCTATCCCCATCCCAAACGCTACTGTCGCCACAATTATCTCAACATCGTCTTTAATGAATTTGTCCTGTGTTTCAGTCCTTAAATCTGATTTTAACCCTGCATGGTACTGCAAAGCACGATAACCCTCTTTTTTAAGTTTGTTTGCCAGATCATCAGCAGATTTGCGGCTGTAACAATAAATTATCCCCGAATCATTTTTGTGACTCTCCAGATACTGAAGTAACTGATGGTATGCGTTATCTTTTGGTTTAACCTGATAAAATAGATTTTTTCGGTTAAAACTTGCCTTGTATGTCGTTGGATTGGACAGTTTTAGCTGTGTTGTGATATCCTCCTGCACTCGTGATGTGGCGGTTGCGGTCAGCGCAACCAGAGGAACTTTTGGGAAATGTTCTTTAAGCACTTTCAACTGACGATATCCGGGTCTGAAATCATGCCCCCATTCTGATATGCAGTGGGCTTCGTCAATAGCGATCAAACTGACATTCAAACGCTTCAAAGCTGATAAGAAGTCAGGTATCATCAATCTTTCCGGAGCCACGTATAGAATACTGATTTTATTCTCTGCCAGGTCCAATTTTACGTTTTTCATCTCATCAAAACAAAGAGAGCTATTGATATGGGCTGCAGCGATTCCATTCGCCTTCAAAGCATCAACCTGATCCTTCATTAATGCGATGAGTGGAGACACAACAATCGTTACACCGTCGAGGAGAAGGGCTGGTAATTGATAACACAGAGATTTGCCGCCACCCGTTGGCATCAGGACGAAAACATCCTTTTTCAGCAGAATATCCTGGATAATAGCCTCCTGAAGATGCAAAAATGTGGTGTAACCGAAATATTTTTGTAGCGCATGATATGCAGGCTCCATGTTGATTCCACTCTCTTCAAACTCGGTGTTGCTGTGCCCGGCGGTGTAAATACCGACAGGATTCAACGTATTTCTTTGTTGCATTGTGTTATTAGATAATTCATCCACCTACTCGCTCTCAGCTAATTTGTAATCGCATTCTTTTTATTATTTCATTAAATAAATATTCAAATTGTAGATAAACTTTTCTTCGATGTTCAATCTACCTCAACTACAACACCGCGCAACTATCAGCAAATGTACTTTTGTGCCAAATCGCGAGGGGTTTTCTTTTCACTCATACCTCCTAATCCGCATGTCATATTATAGCTTATCTCCAAGAGCCGGGCGAAAGTGAACGTATCGCGCACACGAATCACAGGAGACACTATAACCCGCATCCTGCAATCTCCGCGGAAATCACTTCGAGATTGGGGGGCGTGAACATGGTTCCCGAGCGTGCTGGCGTGTACCTGATGTGCAGGGCTGTAGAGTGCGCTGGAAAAGCATGATCGCGAAAAAATTATGAGCAAAACATATCGGAGAGCTATCGTGGCAGGCATTGCGGGCCCGGCACCACACAGGGGTTTATGATATCCCGCCACAAAACTTTCGAGCAGGCACAAAACCATGAACAGAAAAACCACGATAGTATGTTCCGCGCCCGATCTGGCGAGCATGAACATCAAAGAAAACCTGCTTGCGATGCATGACTGGGAACGCGATGGGGACGTCTATGAGTCAGACCGGGTAAGGATCGTCGAGGTCGACAAACTCCACATCTTCTGCGATCATATCGATTCAAAACTTGAAAGACGCGGGCTTCCTACGAACCTGATCATCTTTGCGTCGAAACACAAGAGCGACAGCAGCAAGCGATTGTTCTCGGCCCATTTCACAGGAAATGTCAGCGATGCGAAATTCGGAGGAAATCCCCGCGAACTTGCGCCTGCCGCGCCACAGTTACTGCGACCGGTTCTCCATTCGATGCGTGATCTTGCAGCAGATACTGGTGCCGGTTACGAGGTGTCCATGGAATCGACCCACCACGGTCCGACCGCGCTCTCTGTGCCATCGATCTACATCGAGATCGGCAGCACCGAAACCGAATGGGTCGATTCGGATGCTGGCAGGATCGTTGCCAGCGCGATTCTGGACCTGGATCAGAATTTAGATCTGAATTTAGATTCTAATTCAAATCGTGATCCGGATGGAGAGGTGCGCACGTCCGGCTACCCAGTCGCGGTTGGCTTTGGCGGGGGGCATTATGCGCACAGGCAGACAAAGCTGATCTTCGAGACCGAGATCACATTCGGGCACAACTTCCCGAAGTACCAACTGGACGATCTCGACGACGGACTGATCCGGGATGCGCTTCTGAAATCGAACGCGGATTTCGCATACTTCGACCGTAAGTCGATGAACGCTGCCCAGAGAAACCGCATCAGCGCGGTAATCGAGGATCTCGGGTACGAGGTCCTGCGCGAGCGCACAATAAGAGAGCGGTTCGGGCGGTGACGGTTGGCAGGAAGTGAGAATGCGGGGGAAGGGATTCGAACCCTTGAATGTCTTCACAACAGGAGCTTAAATCCTGCGCCGTTGACCTGGCTTGGCAACCCCCGCAGAGGTGCGATTATAGTAGTATCCATAATTATCAAAGAACCTTTTGATTACAGAGACCTGGGCTGCGCAACACCAGACTCCATCCGGTATCTGCGCTGCACCACATAAACAGACACCAGAAGCAGTCCCGCCAGAAACACGCCGATGATCTGCGCTTCAAACGATGTTGCAAATCCGTGCTGGGATGCCCACAAGCCGCTCCTTGTGACAAATGTTGCGAATATGACCAGAATGAACGAGAGCATTGCAAGCGCGGGAGCAAGCAGTCCGTATTCATGGTTCCGCTTCATCCTAAACTGTGTATGCAGATACGCGGTCAGGACCACCCACGGGATGAGCGAAGACGTCTCCACAGGGTCCCAGCCCCAGTACCACGCGCCCCATCCGAGAACCTCGTAAGCCCAGAACCCGCCGATCCCGATCCCAAGCGTCATGAAGAGCCACGTAATCCGGCTCCACGGCTCAGCGATCTTCATCCACCGCTTGTCATTGGTCAAGAGGTAGCCAGCAGCAGCCCCAAACGGTATCACCGCGGTAGCATATCCCATGAAGACCACCGGCGGGTGGATCACCATCCACGGGTTGCGGAGCAGCGGGTTCATGCCCTGCGCATGGTAACTCTCGATCACCGAGTAGGGGGCTTTCAAGATGTCGGTATTCGTTGAAAGGAGGTTCCATGTCTGATTATCGATCCCATAAATAAGTGCAAACGGACTTTTGATGACAAGCAGGAGAATGAAGAACGCCGCCACAGAAAGACCCGCGATCCTCACGATCTCGCTGATCCGATCATCAGCACGCATCCGCACCAGTGCTACACACACAAGCGTAAACCACGCCCATATAAAGAGCGAACCTTCCTGTCCAGCCCAGAACGCTGATACCTTGTAGAGCAGCGGGAAAGTCTCGCATGAAAATCGATATACGTACAGGTAGTACGCCCTGACCTCCAGCAGATAGTACATGAGCAGCATAGCGGAAAGAGTACACGTAACAAGACCTATCATCTCGAATCTCCGGGATGCAAGGCGCATATTGGGGTTCCTGCTGAAATAATACCAGGTCCCATAGATTACAGCGCCGAGACAGCTTGCAAATGAGATCCAGATCAGTAGCATTCCGATGTTTAGTGGCATGGTGAATTCTTCCGATGTATGGGATGCGCGGCATGATATTTATTGGTTCGCCACCACAGAGGCGATCACCGCGCATGGTGCTCTGGTTCCGGCTGGTCTGTTTCCGGATATTCAAAACTTGAAGTGCGAGATCAGGTGATCCACGACATTTCCAGTGACATCCACCCGGCACGCCTCCCGCAGATCCATTCGTCCACGCGACCCAACCGCCCCGACCTCCGCGTCCATAATGCCAGTCTCCCGAAGCCCATCCACATCACACCCGAATGAATTCGGATGCACCCCCAGGACCCGGAGATCGGGCAAATGGGATGAGCCGCTGACGGAAGTGAGGTGGACGTGTGTGTTCGTCGAGGACGGTGCAGAGTTTGGTTATCGTTTTCGACGCTTGCGAAGTTGTGATCGAAGGTAATTTCCCCAGGTGCAGAAGGTACGACGCCAAATACGCTCTATCATGCTTGCTCATAAGCCTTCATGAAGTCATTTCGCGGGATGTTTGCTTGTGTGCAAATCGTTCTCAAAGTTGAGCTTTTGATCCGAGTATGATTGGGCATCGTGAGTGGAGTCTGTGTGCCATCAGGATTTTCCCGAACCATCGCAATATGCTCTCGCTCCCGGACAAGGCGAAACCCCAGAAGTCCGAACGCCTTGACGACCCTCCTTTTGGGAGCGTTGACCGGAAACTTTGGCATTAGATAGCCACGCCCGCTTCCGCCACAAATGCTTCAAGTACAGGCGACTCGATCTCAAGAACCTCCTGGCCAAAAGTCTCGATATGGAAGCGAATGGCAGACTTGACATCGGCTAACGCATCCTCATAAGTGTCGCCTTCGCCGACAACGATGCCTTTGAGACCAAGTGGATATGCCACATAGCCATCGGGATGTTTCTCAACCACAACTTTGAATTGTTTCATCATATTGTCCCTCCTAATCGCTGGTAATGATCAAAACGTTTTGAACGTATCTGAACCACAGGATCAAATGAAAGTAGATACTCACGAGCTTCATCAAATATCTTCCTATAAATGGTTATATTGTTTGTCATCATACCCACTACCTATTATTCAAAGATT
>QBUV01000073.1 GCA_013572355.1 Candidatus Methanogaster sp. | reverse complement strand
TACTGCCTACCGCCGCCATCGCGGGAACCGCCATTCCCCCCCACCTCCACCCGATCATAGAATCCACAGTGTTCGATAACGGCGTATTCATGGAGTCGCAGGGAGGCATCCACTAAAACAAGGATTGAAACAAATAAGCGTTTTTTGAGCAGGGCGGCGGGGGCTGCGTCGCAGCCGCGGCATCCACCAAAACCGAAACTCCCCCCTCATGAGCGGATACCTGCGGTCGGTCAGCAGTTCCGCACACGCCAACATTTACATCGATACCGCCCACATATACACCGATGTCGGATATACCAGAGGATCCTATCGAGATCCTGGTGCGCCTCGCAAAGGATCACGAGATCGACCCATGGAATATCAATATCATCGAGGTTGCAGACAAATTCTTAGAGCAACTCGAGAGCCGCCGCTCTGATATACGCTACTTCGGGCGGACGCTGCATTACGCTGCCATCCTTCTCCGGATGAAGGCTGACGCCATAATCGATGAAAAGGAGGGTGAAGCGGAGGAGAAAGAGGAGCTTGACCATTTCGATATCGAGGAGTATCCGATACCTGAGCCACAGATACGTAGGCGGTCGAAACGACCTGTGACGCTTGATGAGTTGATCTCCGAGCTAAAAAAGGCTGAAAAGGTCGAGATCCGGAGGGTAGCGCGGAGTAAAGAGAAAGGGGAGAAGCCGGTCATGACAGTCGGCGACATTTTAAGCGTCGCGCATGAAGAGAGGATCGAAGAGAATATCCTGGAGTTGGGGGCGATCTTGCATGAAAAATTTAAACAGAAGGATGTTATAACACTCGGCGAGTTGCTGGATCACAATACTGATAAGATTATCACATATATAGCGTTACTGTTCATGGCAACAAGGAAAGAGATATGGCTGGAGCAACCGGAATTATTTGGCGAACTCTACATTACGAGGGGCGAACCTGATGTATGACGTGATCGTGGTCGGCGGCGGAATCAGCGGGCTTTTGTCGGCACTTACACTTGGCAAGCACGGTAAGAAGGTGCTCGTTCTCGAAAAAAGCGATCATCTCGGAGGAAATTGCAACAGTTACCGTGTCGATGATTTCTGGGTCGATACAGGTCCTCATGCAATAACGCATCTGCAAAAAGGTCCGCTTCGGGTGTTGATGGACAAATATTTTGATTATACTCCGGTCTTTGTGGATTACGGATCATACTACGTCAGAACCGCAGACGGGATCAGGCAGGTACCATCGAATCTGCGTGAATTCGCTACATTCGATGTGCTCCCGAGAATGGATCGGCTGATGCTCTCGCAGGCGGTTACCAAGGCACTGACGTTAGCCACCTTCGGAACCGACATGTCAAAGGAGTCTGTGTATTCGTGCCTGCCGCACCACCTATCAGAGGATACGTACAATTTCGTCGATACGATCTCGTATTTCCTTTCAGGAAAGTCGATGCGGGAGACATCGGTCTATCGCATCCTTTATGGCAGCAGTTTCGTGAGGAACAGCGCAATCTACGATGGCGAGTACCAGACCATCACAGATCAACTGGTAGGGCAGATAACAAACATAACAGGTCTTGGAAGACTGGTAACCAACAAAACATCTTATGCACAGGCGTATCCGAGCGGGGGGCTTAAGACGCTGCTCGGATCCGTGCTGCACTCGCTTCCTGATAACGTCGAGGTCAGGACGGGTGCGCGGGTCAGGCATATCCTCACAGACGATGGAAAGGCATCCGGCGTATCCACTGATGAGGAGTCCTATGATGCAGAAACGGTCGTACACTCAGGGTTTGCAAAGGATCTCCCCGGGATGATCACTGATCTCCCTGCCGATTACTGCGCCCTTCTCGGAAGGATCGATCAGGCAAAGAGTCTCTGCATCTGGCTCGGGCTCTCGCAGAAGATGAAGGAATTTGATTACACCGGCTCTGAGGTCTGGTTTAAGGAGAAAGCATACTGGGCGATGCCGATTAGCAATTATTCGCAGGGAATCGCTCCAAAGGGCAAGCAACTCGTTGGTTTCATGTTCGTTGTAGAGGACTCCGTGAAATCCGAGAGAGACAGGGCATGGGAGACGATACACCGTGTCTTCCCTGATATTGAAAAGCATACAGAGATGGTTCATTATCAGGTAACAACCCCTGAGAAGGCTGCTGTGAGCATCGACGGCTACATCCCTGACGTGCGGACGCCGGTTCCGAACCTGTATCTTGTTGGGACGGATGCTGCTGCCGAGAGCATGGGCATCACGAGAGCAGCCTACTCGGTGATCGATCTCTTGAAGTGTATGAGAGAAGACAACCATCTTAAAACAGGGTGACTCATGACGCCAGCAACCAAACCAATCGTCTTTGCGATATCAAGGATCGAGAACATGATGTATCAGGTGACGTTCGATCCTGTCGAAGGCAGTGGCGTGATCGCAGCCAACGTATCGATAATCAGGGATTCCGATCTCGACGATGCGCTCTTCATCTTCGAAAGTGTAATGAAGAGCGGTCTTGGGGTCGGATCATATATCCGGGTGATCCAGGATCGGACATCGTTTGGGAATATCCGGCTGGAGAGTCACGAATGCGCTATCGTAACACCGTGTAGCATCACGATCGACAGTGTCCTGCTAAAGAGCGGAGTTCCTGTGCGACCCCTACTCGGGGGAATTGTGCAGATCAAAAAAGGAGTTCCTGTGCGGTTTACCGACATCCTGACTTACGAGAGCACGACGATCGATCCGATCGATGCGCTCATGTCGCAGGACCTGACATCAGTGACAGATGTCGCCTCCACAGGGTCTGGCAAGATCCTCGCAAACGTGCGGGTCGTGCCGATGCACGCACGCGAGAGGGTAGAGGGTATTCTTTTGACACTTAAACTGGCTAACTTCGACAGCATCCTCTGGGTGAGCGAACCGAACACCGAAGTACTTGGCGTCCCGATCGAGCGTGATCACATCGGCATCGTTGCGATCGGCGGGACGAACCCGATGGCAGCGGTGCAGGAGCAGGGCATCCCGATCCGCACACAGGCGCTCTCGGAACTGATCGACATCGATGAGATGGAGATGCTATGAGACTGAGGCATTTCCATTATTCCAGCTTGTCTTCCCCGATATCAGCGTATTGAAGCGTCTTTTTGATACCGTGCTCCCAGTACTCGACCTCTTGCAGATGTGCGTATCCGAGTGCACTCGCCATCCGATGCACCTGCCCGAGCGTGTGTTCAGGCACGAACAGGATCGCCTTCTTCGGGCATACGTTCACACATACCGGATCCCCGCCGCACAGATCGCACTTGAAAGGTGTATCGATGTCCGAATGGACAAAGATTGCACCATCCGGGCAGGATATGACGCATGAATTACAGGAGATACATTTTTCATCATCGATCGCTACGACGCCGTCCTCGACAGTGATTGCGCCGACGGGACAGCTATCCCTGCACACCGGCTCCTTACACTGTTTGCATACGATCGGCATCCGGACGACGGGATGCGGATACAGCGATATGACGCGGATGCTTGCTTTTTTCGGGTTGTTTGAACCGAATCTGTGGATGGCACATGATAGTTCACACAACCGGCATCCCGAACACCTTTCCGGAACCACTGTCAGTCGCTTCATACTTATCTCACATCTTGCCTGCTGTATCCCGCCCGGTAAACTGCATCTCTATGCTTGCAAACCCTGCTATTCAGAATCCAGCCACGGCATCATCGCACGGAGTTCCGCACCAACTTCCTCGATCAGATGTTCCTTCTCCATCCGTTCGAGCGCATTTAACACCGGACGCCTCGCCTGACTCTCAAGAATCCATTCACGCGCAAACTCGCCGGATTGGATCTTTTCCAGTGCATCGTACATCGCATCGATCGACTGCTCATTGATGATCTTCGGACCAACCGTAAGCCCGCCGTACTCTGCCGTGTTGGAGACCGATCTCCACATCCTTGCAAGCCCGCCTTCGTGGATCAGGTCAACGATCAGTTTCAGTTCATGCAGCGTCTCAAAGTATGCGATCTCTGGCTGGTATCCCGCGTCCACAAGGACCTCGAATGCCGCCTTGATCATGCACGTGACTCCGCCGCAGAGATCCACCTGTTCCCCGAATAGGTCGGTCTCGGTCTCTTCAGCAAACGTGGTCTCGATCACACCGGCTTTTGTGCATCCGATCCCCCGTGCGTAGGCAAGCCCGATCTCCATTGCATTCCCTGTCGCATCCTGATGGATTGCAAGCAGTCCTGGCACGCCACCGCCCTCGACAAACATCGTGCGAACCGTATGCCCTGGAGCTTTTGGCGCAACCATGAAGACATCGACATCAACCGGCGGTACGATCTGACCGTAATGGATATTGAATCCGTGCGAGAAGACGATCGCATTACCCGACTTAATCCCCGGCTCGATTGAGTCCGTATAGACCTGCTGCTGTAGCTCATCAGGAACAAGAATCTGGATGATATCTGCCTGTGCAGACGCCTCTTCTATCGTCGTCGCCGTCAAGCCGTCATTCTCAATCCGTGCACGTTCCTGCTGTATCCATGGCTCATCGCCCGCCTTAACCCCGACGATCACATTCAATCCGGAATCTTTGAGATTCTGCGCCTGTGCGTGACCCTGGTTCCCGTATCCGATCACTGCGATCGTCTTACCGGCGAGAACGCCAAGGTCTGCGTCATCATCGTAATATATCTGTACCATTGTGTTTACCTCTGCTATCCGTTGATCTGGAGGGTATTAATCCTTTTCGATTATTGCAGAGGTGGCTGGGGTGCTGTGCCTGAACTCTGGTTTTCAGGGTGTTTTTGGGCGGGGTGGGGATGTGCCCATCCGCGCCGTCACGCAAAAATCCTCTGCCACCGAGGTGTCCACCGACCCCCCTCCCCCATACCTCGCGATACTCCACCGAATACGTCCCGTCACCGTCGGAATAAATTCGGGAGCATCCGAGGGGCTCGGAGGTCGGGCGGCGGGGCAAGCGTGGATGGTGGGTTTTGAAATGAGTTAATCATTTACCCAATTTTTTATAACATGCGTAGCAAACCGG
>QBUV01000189.1 GCA_013572355.1 Candidatus Methanogaster sp. | reverse complement strand
GAATATAGTCCTTGGATATCCATATCCGTACTCCAGGGGTGTTAAGAGTTCTTCGTAGACTGATGTTGTTATTCCAACATTTCTAAAGAGATTTATCAGCGCATCAAAATGCCCTGCCTTGGAAAACGCACTTGCAATATCGGTATCAAGTACGAGCATTCAAATTAACCCTATTCCTCGCTCAATCTCCTCTTCTGACCCGATATAACTGCTTATTTTAAATCCTCTCGCCTTCAACACCTCCTTAAAACTCTCCATATCCATACCCGCAATCTCTGTCGCTCTCAAAAGCGATACATCCCCCCTCAGATAAAGCTCTATCGACAGTTCCACCTTTAACCATGGTTTTAAATTTAAAAGCGCTCTAAATGCATCTTCGATCAGGACAGATCTGGTCTTGTAGTGTTTCGGTACCAGAACAGTGGTTAGCCTCTCCGTTGGATACATGATGTCATATTCGGGCGCCAGAACCTATAAATGTATTCCAAAGTCACCCATATCACCCCTCCGCAAGCATCCGCACCATCCGGATGTTCCCTACCTCGCCCCTCCGATCATCAACCGGCGTTTCGAGTATCATCGGGAGCTTTCTGATGGCATCGTGATGTAGTAGGACCTTAAACCCGTCCTCCCTGATGTAGCCCATCCCGATATGCTCGTGCCGGTCCAATCGAGAGTTTAAGCCGCCCTTCGAGTCGTTCAGATGGACGAGTTTCAGCCGGTCAAGCCCGATCGCCTCATCAAACCGCGCCATCGTCGCATCGAGCGTATCAGCAGTCCGGAGTTCGTAGCCGGCAGCGAATGCGTGGCATGTGTCGAAGCAGACCCCGACCAGATCGTCGCGCTCAACCCCGTTAATGATCTGCCCGATCTCTTCGAATCGCCCGCCTATGCTGTTCTTTGTGCCTGCGGTGTTCTCAAGCAAGAGCATCACAGAACCGCCCCCCTCCGGGAGCGCCTCGTCTGACGCACCGATCGCCGTATTTACAGCAGATATTATGCGCATCAACCCCACTTCCGTTCCTGTCCCGAGATGGCTTCCAAGATGCGTCACGAGATACGGAATGTGAAGCGTGCTGCACCGCGCAATCTCGCTTGCGAGCGCATCGACCGAGCGGCTGTAAACATCCTCCTTAGGCGATGCCAGATTCGGCAGATATGGCGCATGAGCGACCGGCGGGTATATGCCTGACCTCTCGATCTTTGCTGTGAACTTCTCGACCTGTTCGGGGGCGAGATCCTTAAACCGCCAGCCCCGCGGGTTTCTCGTGAAGATCTGAAACGTGTCGCACCCCAACTTCTGCGCCCGGTCAACAGCCCGGTCTATCGAGCCTGCGATGGATACGTGTACGCCAACTGCAACCATTGTATGTCAATGTGGTTCGATTACTATTTTATGCTGTTGGCTGCGAGAGGCAAAGCTAATGTCGATCTGGAAGAAGATGAGGTTGTATGATCTACGAACGATTGCGAACCGTCCTGACAGCAGACGAACTCCTCGATCAGGCGTTCCGGCGCGCCGTACGCTCTGCCATGTCAGGGAGCGGACGGGTTGTTAACATCCAGAGAGCGATGATCCAGGCGGTATCCGACGTATTATCGGATAGACTCCTCCGGATCGTGCAGGATTTCCCGAATTTCGATGAACTGTCCCCGTTTTATTCCGAACTGACCGATATCATCGTCGGGACCGACCAGCTCAGGATGTCGCTCTCATCCGTAAACTGGGCAGGCGACATGGTCAGGTCGCTTGCGCGCGAAGCCCTTCAGAAAACGAAGTACGGCGACCCGGTCCGTGTACGGAAAGCTTATTATGCCAGAATATCCTCGATCGTGCACGAAGTGGACAAAAACTTGCGTTTCTTAAACGAGGCGCGAAACAAGCTTCGGAAACTGCCAGACATATCCGATGTTCCAACCATCGTGGTGGCGGGCTACCCAAACGTCGGTAAATCGAGTTTTGTAAGGCGCGTGACCGATGCGAAACCCGAGATCGCCACATACCCGTTCACGACGAAAGGAATCTACATCGGGCATTTCACGCGTGATGGGACGCGGTATCAGGTCGTGGATACGCCGGGTCTCCTTGATCGCCCGCTAAGTGACCGGAACGAGATCGAATTGCAGGCGATAACTGCGCTAAACCATGTCGGCGATGTGGTGCTGCTGTTGATTGACCCGTCCGAGCACTGCGGGTATCCGCTCACTGCCCAGACCAATATGTTGCATGAGATCGAGAAGACGCTCGCAATTCCGGTCATCGTTGCTGCGAACAAGTGCGATCTCGCCGATTTCCATGGCGAATGGGAGCACCGGATCTCGGCAGAGACCGGAGATGGCGTGGATGATGTGATGCGACGGGTGATCGAGGTCATCGATTCCCAGACCTCTCGCCACTCCAGCAGCGCATCCGACACCATGCCGGAGACCGGAGGCGACTAAAACGAACATGCTTGGGTGCCCAGGAGTAGGACCACAAGATTACACAGATTTCCACAAGATTTCTGTATTAATCTTGTGTAATCTCGTGGTTTTATATGTAGATATCCACACAATACCCGAGTAAGTATATTAAAACACCATAGTCCATCCTGACTTGGAAGCTTCTTTCTTCGCATAGCTTACCCCGTCCACCTTGAGCCCCTTCCGGTCGAGCAGCGTGATAATCCCGCCCTTGTTGGAGAGCTGCGCATCTTTGCCTGATAACGTGATCCTCAGGGTTTCTCCTGCACCGATGCTCCCGCTTAAGTATGCTCTCTTCTTATTCTTATCGACAATCGCCCAGCCGTCGAGATCGAGCGAATCCGGAGTTGTATTCAGGAGTGTTACGCTTTCAATCCCGTAATCGTGCCCTTCGGGATTTATGAGCGCGGCAATGATGCGTACATCCTTGTCCCGGGTCTCGGTTGGCTCATCCACTGGTGGCGCAGGTGGTGTGCTGCCATCGCACGCCTCAGGGATCCTGTGCCCAGTGGCATCGTCAGTGTGGAAGCACTGGGACTGGAACGCGAGAAAGATGGCGACCCACCGCGCCTCGTCTGGCAGGTGGATGATGAGCCCGCCGTCCTGATAGACGCCGTCGTCCCCCTTCCACGCATCGCTGTTCCCCTGATTCGCATGGATGTCGTGGATGCCGTTTCCAGGCTTAAACCCGAAATACTTATCTCGCTTGGTCTCAGGCCCCCATTTTTCACCAAACGCATACACCGCGCTATTTTCCATCGCAATCGCTCTTGCAACGTACTTGTGGATCAGTTCATTTAAGTCGTTGTCAGGGCCTGGGATGTCATGGGGCAGCGGCTTTGCCAAAGTGATGTCAAAGCAGTTCCATCTGATGTAATCAAGCGCCATCCCACCAGGCTCGGACGGAAGTTCGTGAAAACCGGGTGGCAGTGGCTCAAGCTCTGTTACCATCGGATGGTCAAAGTTCTCGTCCACATAATACAACAGTTCTGACGGCTCCACCTTCGATTTGACATTGATCGCTATGCGGTGCCGCAGATCATCATCGACGATCAGTATCTGAAAATGAGGACTTGCCCCCATTCCCTCCCTGCTGTCGATCGCTTTTCCTTTCAGTACTCCATAGTTCTTGAGTGGCATGATCGGTATACCTCCCTCTAATGAGAAATTCTATCGTGTGTGTATAATATCGCGAGGGTTAAAAAAAGGTTGGCATCTCGCCTGTGCTGCCTGGTCTGCTGCGGCCGGGCACGGAGAGATGCCAGAGGTAGGGGGTGATGGGGGGTGACTGCCGATCGAGGTTATTACTTTGTACTATTGTACGGTGATCACATTCCCGGCAAGCACATCAGCCTCGCTCACAGACACCGGGTAGGATCCTGTTGCTGTGGTCACGGTGTACATATCAGACGGCGCGGTATCGAACCATGTCCCGCCATCGCCCGGTGCGATCGGCCCATCCGTGGAATACGGCGCGATCAAGGTGAATGTACCGTCAGGAGTTGCTGTTACGGTCTGGACATACTCAAACGTCCGCCCCTGATTCGTGAGAATCGGGATGCTTAGCGTTGCTGTGCTGTTCGGCGGCGCGGTTCCTGTGATCTCTGCGCCTTTTACGTACTCGAATATCTTGACATAGCCGGTGTCAGATTCAGCGATCTCTGAAGGGAGGTCCTGGTGGCGGTTCTCGAAGAGGTCAGGGTACAACGTGGGTTGCAGGTTGTACACCCATTTGTAGCCACGTTCTGAGCTACCTCCTGTTGTTGACTCATGCACCAGACGATAATGTTTCAGGCTGACGCCATCGAATATATGGAGTCGCCCTTCCATCGAGTTGAAGTACCGCATCGTTGGCACCCATTCGTTTCTCCCGCCGATGAGTAGCCACTCCGAATACCCCCCGGTGTCACAGTCCCACGCCGCGATCGCATGGAACTTGCCTGTCGCCATCTCGACATCACTGACCACATATTTCACACCGAGCGTGTCCGCGATCCCGTTTGCTTCTTCCTCACTCTCTGCTGTGAAGAATGTGGCTGCGCCCGGTCGCTGCTCTTCGCCGCCGCCGATTCCAGACTGGAAGGGGTTGGCATTCGGGATCCTGTGTCCTATGGTCTCGATCCAGAATCCGTAATCCCACCACGACATCACGCCATACGCGGTGTCCGGATATGGGTATGGTTCTCCTGGCGGCGGGCGAACGTAGGGTCCGTAGTATGAGAAAACTGCAGGGTCTGGTGCAGGGTCTGGCGTGTTGCCCCGCATCCATTCGAGCGAGTTGTACCATTGTCCGCCGGGTCCGCCGGGACTTTGTGCGTGTAGTGCTGAGACCGGCAGCCCGTAATACTTCTTCAAATCGTCATTATCCTTCAACCATGCATCCTCCGCAACAAGCCCATTCCACGGATATACGAGAAACAGTATGACTAGCAGAAAAGCGATACTGTACTGTGTATTTATATTAGATTTTTTATGCAAAAATAAACCAAATGCACATACCATGGCGAGTATCGATATTTGCACAAGCATCCCGTATAGGGGCTCCGACAGGAACTCCGGTCGAGTTATTTGATATGATCCATAGGAAAATGCCCAGATGACTAAAATTGCAGCAAATAAAACTATATATTGCCAGCTATTTCGGAAAAACTCTCCCATGT
>QBUV01000074.1 GCA_013572355.1 Candidatus Methanogaster sp. | reverse complement strand
CAGAGGATCCTACTGAAGCCGTGCGGGAAACAATCACAGTATTTGCGGGAAGCAGTTCTGCTGATGAGTTTGCCAATCCAAGTGCGCTAATCTTCTCTTTGGTTTCTCCGAGGTACTCTTGTCTTCCATCACGGAGTTGCCAGACATCTGCCAAGGAGAACCAAGGTATGATGCAGTCTTCCCAATATTCCGGGTGCTGGCGACTTGGTGTGTGACCAGTTCGAAGCGTAGCTACGTACTTGGTTTTGCCGGCAGCCCACCCCACCGGAATCTCCCCCATCCACTCGACCCCGGAGTCCTTCATGGGCGCATCCGGATCCAGCCCCTTGGTGACGGCGTGGCTGATGAGCGCGGTACGTTTCTCCCGCATGAGCTCGATCTGCCGCCCTTTCTTCGCGATGAGCGCATCGATGCGCCCGGTCTCGCGGTCGAGGAAGGCGGCGATGGCGCGCTGTTCATCTTTTGGTGGCACGAGAAACAACGAGTTGTCGATCCAATACTTACCCAATCCGTATCGAGTGACGCCAGTGGCTGCGACTCTGAATTGATCATTTATGTCATGCGCACAAAACGACCGAAACAGATATTCGCCGTCGGATAGTGCAGTATTTGGTCGTATCTGTGCGAGATGATAGCCGCAGAGTACATCATTGAAGTCTGATGAGACATAGGCGGGAACTGCGATGTCGTCCCAAGACTCCGAGTCTTTTGTAATAAGTATGTCCCCTTCCCTCAGTATGAATTTTTCAATTTCAACAACTGATGCTGTTGCTTTCATTAAATCAAGGTCAGAGGTGATGTAATCGTTGTAGTAAACATCCACATAGTTGCAGAGGCGAACCGGATGCTCGCCCTCAACCGTCTTTTTATCAACGTTGCTGGGCTTGACCGAGGCGATGTGCTTAAGCTTTCGAACTTTCCAACCCTCCGGCACCTCCCCCAGCCACTCGACCCCAGAATCCCGATAAGCAGGATACCGCTTCCACCTGCCCCCCTCAGCCTCCAGCGCAACCCCGGAACTCATTCCGCCCCCTCCCGCACCGCAATCTGTTCGCGAGCCATCCTGATCGCCTCATGCAGTTTCGCCTCAAGCAGCCGCCGTGGCGGCAGGTCGGTCAGGTACTCGGCAACATACATCCCGCTCTCTTCCAGCCGCAGAAGCTCCACATGCTCGTAAGACGCATCAGCGCACAGTATCAGTCCAAGCGGCATCTCTTCGCGCTCCCGCTTCTCATATTTGTCCAGCCAGCGCAGGTAAAGCTCCATCTGACCTTTGTCTGCCGCCTGAAACTTTCCCAGCTTGAGTTCGATCGCAACCAGACGGCGCATCCCGCGATGGTAAAAGAGCAGATCAAGATAATAATCCTCGTTATCGATGGTGATCCGCTTCTGGCGAGCCACGAAGCTGAAATCAGTGCCAAGTTCGAGGAGGAAACGCTCAAGCTCCTTTAAGATTGCCGATTCCATATCTCTTTCGCTGTAGGTGTCTGAAAGACCCAGGAAATCGAGCAGGTATGGATCACG
Source organism: Candidatus Methanogaster sp. (assembly GCA_013572355.1). Taxonomy (GTDB): domain Archaea; phylum Halobacteriota; class Methanosarcinia; order Methanosarcinales; family Methanogasteraceae; genus Methanogaster_A. The sequence continues at coordinate 3,637 of QBUV01000074.1, read as the reverse complement.
GAAAACCAGATCCGGCGTCATGCGGTCATCGTTACGCAGGGAATCAAGTTCCTGCCTCGCAAGTTCCGCAGGCTTTCTGGAGATCGCGGTGCGCTCGTAAAGCATCCCCTGCATTTTGGCGTGGAGGGTACGGGTGCTCCACCGTTCAACACGGCACATCTCAGCATAGAAATCTCGCTTAAGATCGTCCTCGATGTAGATGATCTGTCGGAAGTGTGTCCAGCTCAATTGTGCACTCAGTGCGTGCACAATTTGCCCCTCATGATAAACCTCAGCAAAACGAATCATGTAGAACAGATTACGCCGGGAAAACCCTTTTCCATACTCGGCAGTCAATTGTCTACTCAGCGCGGAGACAATCTCCCTGCCGTACTGGGCACGCTCATTACCAAGGATATCGGTTTTAATGCGATTTCCCACATTCCAGTACAATGTAACAAGGGCTGCATTGGCAGTCTGCGCAAATCGGGATTTTGCCGACTCTATCATCCCTCTGATATCCTCTAAAAGTATTCCATCTGCAATAACGGGAGAATCAGTATTTTTAGGGATGATGTCTGTAGATTTTTGAGAGCGCTTCGTCATACAGTCACCTCCGTAACCTCTCCGGCGTCTTGATATTTGCATGGTCGCACACCTTCTCGTTTGTGCGAGCATCCCTGAAAGCAAGAGCAATATCCGGGCGATTTTGTGCCATCAGTGCTGACACATTTGCACTGGTAATCTCCCTCTTCCATTTTCTTTGTGGTGCATGTGTGACACACAAACTCTGTTGTGTGTCATGAAAACCAGAATATGCCACACAAAAACATTTGTGGATCATGGGTGACTCACACCTCCATCCCTTCAGAGATTGCAATCAACTCTGGGAAAACGTAAACAGCAGGTCGGCGCCCCTGTCCCTCATGCAGAACCTCCAGTACCCTCGTGTTCTTAAGTTCTCTCAATATCCTGTGAGCGCTATCCTTTGGGATACTTGAATATTCGATGAAATCAACGGGTCGAAAGATCGGGCGGGAGAAGATAGCATCGATTGCCTGAATCGAGTATTTTGAGCGTGTAATCTCTGGCACCTTCTGTTTCATGTCATCGTACAGCCCCATAATCTGCGTTGCTTTCTGGCTGTTCTCCTCTGCCTGTTCCACGATAGCACGGAGGAAAAACGATATCCACCCGTTCCAGTTCCCATCGCGGGAGATTGCGAGCAGGCGTTCATAATATTCATCCCGGTTTCGCTCAAGATAAGCACTGATGTAGAACATGGGGTTGGACAGCATCTTCTTACTGTACAAGATCAAAGGAACAAGCATACGTCCGATACGACCGTTCCCGTCTCTGAATGGGTGGATCAGTTCAAACTGCGCCTTCAAGATTGCCAGTTGAACCAGAGCGTCTTTTTCCTCGCTGTGAAGATACATCTCCCAGTTTGAGAGAGCATCCATAATCATCGGGGGGGATGGTGGGACAAAGGTCGCCCCTTCAATCGGCGTACCCGGAGGCGCGATGTAATTCTGGATGCGGCGAATCTCACCCGGCTCCCGGTCCCTGCCTCTGGCACTTGTGAGCAGGATGCGGTGCAGGTCACGAATCATGTTGGTGCAGAGAGGGCGCTCCTGAAGATAATCGACCGCTGTAGTCATTGCCGTGCGGTAATTTATGATCTCCTGAATGTCTTCGCTCTTTTCAGGGGTCAGATGAGCCTTTGAATCTGCTTCATACTGCAACACATCCTCAAGAGACGCCTGTGTTCCTTCAATGCGTGAGGAGAGTACCGCTTCCCGTGTCGTCATCGGAGAGAGCAGGATGTGGGGATTGACCATACCCCGAAGGATACCGTCGTACCGTGCAAGTGCAGCGTTTGCCTTGCCGATGTACGGAATATGAGCTATCCAGTCGATCGTTTCCAGCGGCAACGTGTCAGGAATGTGGGGTTCCATCACACCATCCCCCCAAGCATCCCGGCAATCTCCGCTTCGATACCTTTCAGGTCCGCCTCGATCTCCTCAAGCGGTCGCGGCGGGGTGTATTTGTAGAAGTAGCGGTTGAAGTTGACCTCGTAGCCAACCCGGGTCTTTGATTCGTCCACCCATGCATCCGGCACGTGCGGCAGCACCTCGCGAGCCATGTAATCGGCAATCTCTTCCGTAAGCGGTACGTTCTCGTAATCACGCAGTTCCGAATCAGGTTCAATGTTGCCCTTTTTGTCGGTGCACATCTCCGCGGTCTCGTCCCGCTCAGAAAGCGCCATCATAATGGATTTGAATAGCGACGGAGCGACATTCACGGAAGAGTCCTTGAACGCGCCTCTCAAGAGCTTCGTAAACTCGTCGCGGTTCTTGATCACACCGTTCGAAGAGAGTGAACGTGTATCAAGTGCGTCCAGAATCGACTGCTGCATCTTCGCACCGGTAGCGATCTCAGCCCGGGCTTTCTCCTGATCCTTGCGCTTCTTGCTGGTTGCCAGATTAACAAACGGTCTGGCTTCCCGTACCTTCGAAAGCCTCTCATCGTTTACCGCAAAGTTAAGCCGCAGGGGTCGCTCCACAGTGATGCGCTGGTAGCCGAAGTCGGCGTTGTCAAATATCCTCACGTGCTCGCCATCGGTAAAATCGCCATAAAGACGGGTGATCTCAGCGATGTGATCAGGTTTACCATCGCGCCCGTCGCCTATTTCGTGGCGTTTGTTACCAAGGCTCTTGCGCATCTTCGTAAAGAATCCAGTGGCATCGATGAGCTGGATCTTGCCCCGGCGGTGTTCCTCCTTGCGGTTGGTCACGATCCAGAGGTATGTGCTGATGCCGGTGTTGTAGAAGAGCTGGTCCGGAAGCGCTACAATCGCTTCAAGCCAGTCGTTCTCGATGATCCACTGCCGGATGTTGCTCTCTCCTGACCCGGCAGCTCCAGTGAAGAGCGGCGATCCATTAAAGACGATTGAGAGCCGCGTACCACCCTCTTCCGGGTCCTTCATCTTGCTGAGCTGATGCTGGAGGAACAGGAACGAACCGTCATTGATACGCGGCAGTCCTGCACCGAACCGCCCTCCGAACCCCTGTTCGTCATGCTCGTTCCGGATAATGTTCTGCTGGGGCTTCCACTCCACCCCAAATGGCGGATTAGCCAGCATGTAATCGAATGTCTTGTCAGCGAAATAATCATTAGTGAAGCTGTCGCCGAACCGGATGTTATCCATGCTCTGACCCTTAATCATCATATCCGATCCGCAAATGGCGTATGATTGTGGATTATAGTCCTGGGCAAATACCTCAAGCGTTGCATCAGGATTTAATTCACGAAGGTATTCCTCAGAAACAGACAGCATTCCACCAGTCCCTGCCGCAGGATCGTAAAGCGTCTTTACAATACCCTTAGTGGTTAAGGTATCGTTATCAGGAGCAAATATCAGGTTAACCATTAGCCTGATTACTTCCCTTGGAGTGAAGTGGTCGCCTGCCTCCTCATTACTGGCTTCATTGAACCTCCTGATAAGTTCCTCAAAGATATACCCCATCTCAATATTAGACACCTTATCCGGATGAAGATCAATCTCACAAAACTTTGCTACAACCTGGTACAAGCGATCTGCTTTTTCGAGTTTAACAATATGTTCTTCAAAACCAAAGTGCTCGATAATTTCACG
>QBUV01000099.1 GCA_013572355.1 Candidatus Methanogaster sp. | reverse complement strand
AGTATCGAGCACGCGGGAGTTCGCAGAGTATCGGATCGGTCTTAAAACTCTGCGCCCTCTGCGCCCTCCGCGGTGATAAATCACCCGGATTTTTAGACAGTGCCAGAATCCGAGTGGCATGGCGATTTCGCTGGAAGAATCGACAGTGCACCCCGCGGCTTCGCACGACACGGGTTTCGCATACTCGCATCATCACAATCCTTCGGCGATTCCTCATCTCACGAAAAGATCTTTCGATCAGGTCAGAACCGCGAATGTTTTGTGATCGTCCACACCTGATACCAAATAGTTTATATACCTCATCATTGTAATGAGATACATACGGAAGTGAGATAAATGGCTAAGATACTACACGTACAAACCGTGATGACACAGGACGATCTCGAAGCCCTCAAGACAAAGTGTGGACTATCAACGACTAAAGATGCGGTTGCGATGGCAGTGGAGCATTATCTCGAATGTCCGTATACAGACAGCGAAGATATGTGGGCTGAGAGAATGAAGAAAACCATAGAACAACGAACCAAATAAAGGGGGAATATATAATGACAGGAAGAAACATTAAAACGGGAAGCTTTAAGAAGGGAGAAGATGCGGTGTCGCCGGTTATCGGCGTCATACTGATGGTCGCGATCACCGTGATACTGGCTGCTGTTATCGGAGCATTCGTCTTCGGTATGGGCGGCAGCGTCAGCAAGACGTACACTGTTGGAGTGACAGCGTCGCAGACTGGTGCGAATACGGTCGATCTCACGTTCCAGGGTGGACCGGATGCCGATGTGGTAAACTACATAAATGTGAGTATACGTGGTCAGGACTTCAGATGCTCAAGTGCTGGTAATGCTACAGCAACCACCACTGATACCGCATATCCGACACTCGGAGAGATTGATCTTAACGCGCTGCCAGTAGGCACGACAGTGACGCTTAGCGATGCTACGTACATCACCGCTCAAAGAGACCATCTCATCGCGACCGCAACGTTCGTGGACGGCTCCCAACAGGTAGTACTCGACACATACGTCTGATCCGGACGACGATTCGAAGCGGGCAAGTCAGCCCGCTCTGCTTTTCTTTTTTCTTTCTTTCATCGATTTCATTGCCAGTGGCTTGATCGGTGAATGGATGACGAGCGCTGTTCGCTCGACAGTCGGCGGCTGGATGCGCTAACAGACTCAAATGAAACCGGTAGGTGATATTTCACTTTATCATCCACTGATTAACACAGATTAACACAGATTGGGGGTTATCTGCGGTAACAGAACTGAATCGAGAGCGCCAGCGGATGTCGCGGGCGGGGTGGGGTCAATCAAGCCCTAACACAATATTCCGCGCTCTTTTAATGCGCCCTTTATCAGATCCAGCTCCCCCTCGATCTTCCCAAATTTCATGTCCATGTACCCCTTCATATCTTCTCGCAAACCACGAGTCTCATCGATCATAACGTCCTGCGCCCCTCGCAATCCTCTGATCTCCGCGGTGGTCACGTCCTGCTTCTCGATCATCACGTCCTGCTTCCCGATCATCACATCCTGCTTCCCGATCATCACGTCCATCTTGGATTCGAGACTTCCAAATCCGGCTCTCATGACCTCAATCATTATCTTGAGATAGTCTGATGCTTTATCCAGCCGCTCATCAGTCTCGCCTTCTCCAACAAGTTTGTAGAAGTCAGCAAAATCACCGGTGGCATCAGCATGTTCAACTTCGACATCCGCGACATCGATGAGTGTATTTTTAATTCGTATCGCATCGAGAAACTTTCCAAAATCACCGTTTTTGCTTTCCGCGACTATCCGAACTCGCCCGTCATCAAGATTCAGGACAAATCCGGTCAATCCGAAGTTTTTTGCGATCCCGATGACCTTTGCCCGGTATCCCACATTCTGAATCCTTCCAGAAACCGTGGCTCTTATCTTATTCATCAAATTCACTCTTTTCGCGGGCGGTCATAAACTTTGTGCTGCCTCGACCTGCTGGTGTGGTGTGACTTCCAGCAATCCCGCGAGATTCGCGGGCATGGGCAGCCACACCGCGAACACAGACCGCCCGCCGGGGCGATGAAAACGCGAATAACAAGATCCGCAGACCCTGGACCGCGACAACCCCCCCATCGTCAGTGGCAGCGATCATGATCGCCCGTGGCAGCAAGGTTCTCTGACGGCTCCGGATGGATCATCCTCGACAAGTATGTGTGATCAGGCGTGCGGTGGCGAAGCCATTAACCCCGATTTCACGGATTCCACAAGTCCAAATCGTACCAGTGTGTGCAGGATTGGCGTCATGTTTTGGGGCCGACCAGAAGACATCAAAAAGACTCATCATGGGAACACAAACTTTTAAATGCGTGGGTTTTGAAGTAGAATTAGGTGTTTGACAATGGAAGCTACAGCGAAAGATAGGAGGATAGGAATGGGGGTCGCAGATCGTTTGATGCCAATAGATATCTATAGGGGAGTACGGAATCTGACCGAAGGTGAATTGGATACGCTTCTTTTGCTATTAGATTCTGAATTGACCGAAGAAATATTGGTTCGGAGGGAAGAATCGAAAAAATTTTTAATGGAAGGCAGATTACTTTCAGAGGATGATCTTTTCAAGGGCAGTCATGTTTGAACTGAAATTTCATCCCGCTGTGAATAACTGCCAGAAGCAGCAGTCACGATTTGCAAGTGCCGGATGCATTACACTCATAACGAACATGCGAATCACGAGTGCGAAGAGCGAATCGAAAGCGTCAGCAACTATCCAGCGGGCGAGCGGCAAAGCGGCAGCACGAGAACAGACCGCCCGCCGGGGTGATGAAACCGCGAATAACGAGATTGCGAACTTAAATGGCGGCAATCCCACGATCACCAGTGGCAGAGATCACGTCATTGTGGCAGCAAGGTCCGCTGACGGCTCCACTCAGGTCATCCTCGATTCCTGATCGAATCAATACTCAAGAACCTCGACCAGTCGCGCTCCCGCAATCCCTTCCACCTGCTCCCTCACAGATCCGACCGACTGCGCCACCATCTTCCCGGTGCCGCCAAATAGCAGGTCCCGCACCATATCCCCGACGACATCATCATAGCCGGGTTTGACCCTTAATACGGCAGACCCGGGAAGGATGTTTGTATCGGGGAGCACATCGTCGAGATCCATGTCTGTGATGCCGATTACAGGGATGCCGAGCCGGTAGAGGATGTCGCCGGCAATAGCGGTCGTGTCATCCCCAACAGTGACCGCAAGATCCGCACCTTCGGAAAGTTCGAATGTGGATTCGGCATCGTGATCGATCAGCACAACCCGCAGATCGCCGCTCTTCTCTTTAGCGTCCGCCCTGCCGACCCTCACCTTGTGTTTCGTCCGCCTGATCGAGCCGGTTCTCACAAGCGCGCTTTTAAGATCGACTCTTCTGAGTTTTTCGATACCATGCTCCTTTATCCTTGTGCCGGTGATGTCCACAATCCGGCAATCGTCTACAACGATATCGACATCTCTCGATACCGCGGTTCCGACGACGATCCCGTTTATCCGGATGGTCTCACCAGGCATGACATTGTGGATGCGCCGGTGCGTAAGTCCGTCACTGGTGCGCACCAGCCGGACATTCTGTGCAGGCGCAGGCGTCCGGATCGGCAGACATAAGATCCCGGCAATCGCTTCCGCCCACTCTGTCGCGCCATTCCACGGGATAACCACGCCGTTTCGCATCTGGCATTCGATCTGGATCACCGGAATCTTTTTTGCGCGCGATACAGCGATCCTCCCAAACGCAATCCCGCTATCGATGGACTTCCCGCGACTCAGCAGTATGACCGCGTCTGTCCACGACAAGAGATCGATCGTCTCGGAAAGAGCCATTCTCGTGCTGATGTCGATCTCGTCCTCTAAACTTGCGTCGAGGACCGCGGTGCGCCCCATCGTCCCGCCAAGCATCGCTGTGACCGTGTAGTGCTCCTGCAGTATGTTCAGTACATGGCGCGCACCGCCAGAGTCGATGACCTCAGGACCGTGGATAACGACACCGATATCCGGTTTCATCCACCGGTCGCGCACAGTTCCACTTCCAGTATCTGCTGAACATTGCTGATACTGTCCATTTTGCGCTCTTCCACTCTCTTCAGTTCATCGAGTGTCAGTTCCTTGTCCCATTCCTTATTTTTGAACTCCTCTCCAAGAACTTCAAGTGCGCTTGATTTGTACCATAGACCTGTGCTATCGACACGTACCCACAGTTCATGATCCCGCTCCTGGATCCGTTTTACCTTGCCGACCGAGCCGGTACCGGCATACCGGACCGTGTCACCGACTGTGATGCCATCGCCGTTTGTACTATCTCCGTTCGTGCCATCTGAGTCCATATTTCTACATCCTTGATTTTCGCATATCAATCTTACTGAGGTCAATGTTCTGCAGTTGCACACCGTCCTTTACTCCGGTGATCCGCATCCCATCGAACTCTTCCATTCCGCACAATACATCCTGCTCCGGGTGCGTCCCGGGCATGATGCCGCAATCGATGGTGGTCTCCTGGCCCGCCGACACAACCATCCTCAACCTGCCGGATGCAGGGTGATTCTTCGAAAGAACGATCAGCGGGGATCCGATCTCCCTTACGAGATACAACATACACCTGACCCCTTCAATCATCCGCTCATCCGTGCCAAATCCGGATGCAACGAAGAGGTCATCCTCTTCTGTGAACAACGCGATCTCATCATCCTCGGTTTCGATGAACCACTGGCCGACACCCGCTTTCACGATGCCGATCACGCCGTCCCTGCCGCAGAGATATAGAATCTCATCGAAATCGACCGCGATCGTCCTGTCACTGTCAGGATCAGTTGAGCTTTTTGACATTGCTCGATTTACATGAAGGGCACGTCACGCGTCTTCCGAGTCCTTTGAATTTGTTGTTACAATCCAAGCATTCGTACTCATCCGGAGTAAGCCTGCTCACATCAACATTGGTAACATCTCCAACACTACACATGGTTTTGCCTCCTTTCGGTTTGTGTACCACTTGGGGATCAGGGATTACTTATAACTTCCCCCAGGATATGGGGTTTTGAAGAAAGGCAGAGTTCAGCCGGGATGGTCTTCTTCTTTTCCACTGCGCAGGTTCGGTTCGAATGCACTGAATCATTCCGAAAGGTTGAAATATGTATGCTGCAAATAAACTATGCTTTTGGTGATTATATGGAGAAAAAAACGTCTTCTAACATAACAAGTACCACTATCGAGGATGACACAGGATATCAGAGCACGCTGGCATTCATCCTGCTCACTGATGTGGTCGATGGCAGTTCTATCTACGAAGATATGAACCGTCTCAGCGATAATGAGCTCAATGAGAAGATCAAGAATGTGATCAGGTACACATTCCGGAGGCGGGTGCTGGATGAACTGTACGGCACAGAGGTCGGGTCCGGCGATCTCACAGAGAAATCGGAGGGGTTGTCAGACAAGCGGTGGAGTGCTGTTCTAAAGCGGTCAGATCTCAGATGGGATGAATATCGCAAGTATACGTATGAATTTGAAAGGGATAAATGCAAAGGATTCTTCACATCTGGCAAAGGGGCAGAGGTGGATATGTTCTTTGCGGAATACTCAGACAAGGTGTCTTCCGACAGTGGAGCATTGATATACACAAAGGATGGCAGAAAAATACCGCTCTCGTCCGGTCTTCTGCATCGAATCGATACGATCTTTGAGGTAGGAGCGAAACCAGGGGTATTGCTCACCACGCGTATGAAGAAGAAGAGTTTCGAGGAACATGCGAAGCGTGCCGAACGCGACCTTTATGAGAAATAATTACATAAGGAGATATAATGAAACTGGAACTACAAAACATTGGTGGATTTGCAGGAGTCCATGAATTTGAACTTAAAAAAGGAATCAACCGCATCACTGCGCCGAATGCCAAGGGAAAATCGAGTTTGCTGCGGGGGCTACAGTGTCTTGCCAGCGATAATGAAAGCGTATTTAGAGATGCCCTAAACGACGATAACGATACCGGTCACGTCAAACTTGGCGATGAGTATATACGCCGTCTCAAGCGCGTAAATGATGCAGTACAAGCAGATCCGACGGATCACACATTCTTCGATGAGCTGGATAAAGACTGGAGGAATGCAGAGAAGATCGCATTCTTCACGCCGAAGAGCAGGGTAGTTCTTGAGATCGACCAGAACGCATTCGATGTGCTCAGGTTCGTCAACAGTATCAGCGGAGCCGAGGAAATTGAGTCCGATATCCGCCGGAAAGAAGCCCAGTTAGAAGAGAAGAAGAGAGAACTCGAGGAGTACATCGAAAATCTCACCACCGCCCAGAAACTCGATGCCGAGGTCGGGACGATGCGGGGCGAGATCGAGAAACTGCAAGGAGAGGTGCAGGAACTGGTAGGAGTGATTGAGAAAGAGATCGGGACGAAGGATCTCACCAAGGTTGGTAAAGACATCGCCGCTAAGAAGCAGGAGATTCTTGACCTTGATGCACGGCTCAGAAGCCGTGCCGCAGAGGTGAAGCTGTATCAGGATCAATATGAGAAGGCTCATGCGCTGTATGACCGGCTCGATGAGGATATCGCCGATTTTGAACAGAAATCTGACACCGAAAGTGTCGAAGAGTTCACTGAAAGGCTCCACAAGCACGAACGGAAGAAAAAAGACCTGAAAACCGTGAAGGATATGCTCGATGACCTGCAGGGCGTGGTTGATAAAGCGTACAAGGTATTCAGCGATTCCGAACGAGCGCCACTGCCAGAGAGTGTGAAAGATGAACCACTTCTCCACAAAGCAAGCGCATTGCTCGGAGAACCCGGTAAATGTCCGGTATGCCTCGGTGATGTGGATCGTAACACGCTCGACGAGAGGCGGAAGGAACTGAAAGAGTGTGCTACAGACTTTGCGAAGGCGATACGTGGTGAAGAAGAGGGGATGAAAGTTATAAAGGCGGACATCAGGGAACTTCATGACCGGATCGAGGGAATCAATATGAAGAGGCGGGAACGCGATAAAGCAAAACGTGATTCCAACGACCTTCTCAAGGAACTGGATGACCGGAAAAACCTGCGTGATGGCGTCGATGAGGAGATAGCAGAGAAGGCACACGAACTCGGGATTCTCGAACAGCAATATGCTGATGCTGCAAAGACGGTGCGCACCGAGAGCAGGGAGCAGCTCAACAAAGTGCGTGAAAAGATCGGAGGCTATGAGAACGAGATCCGGAACAACCAGAATGAGATGGACCGGCTCACTCGTGAGATCCCCGACTATACGATCGGAGAGTCGCTTGAGGACTACGCAAACAAGAAGCGGTTGGGACTCGACGATCTGCGGATAAAGATCGAGGAACTGAAGGATGGGTGGGAGCACGAGGTATTCGGAGCAGTGGATCTCTTCAATAAAAACATCAATGACATCTACAAGGAGATGGGATTCACAACCTTCCGCGACATCAAGATCACAAAGGAGATCACACGGGGCAGACTGACCTCGCTCGATGCGGTCGTGGAACATGCGAGCGGAAAGAAGCAGTCGCTCTCAAGTCTCAGTAAAGCGGAACAGTTGACGCTCGGTCTCGTCTTCCAGATCTCTGCGAAGGAGAATTACATCCCTGCCTTCCCGTTCTTCGTGATCGATGACAATATGAACACCTTCGATCCGGACAGGTCAAAGTCGATCATGAAGTACCTGTCAGACAAGGCAGAATACGTTCTCGTCTCCAGACCAGTGCCCCCAAGCGAGCAGGGAGATCTTTCGATCGAGTACGGTTTGAATTAAAGACGGTTTCGAGAGGCGATCCCCGGAGAGATTCGGGGATGTTGTTTTTATTTTTTATTTTTTTAGAATTGTGTGATATGCTGAAACTGGAACTTTGCCTTGACCTGAAATGGTGCTAACTTAAGCGAACTGCTCCACGACCGGGGCGATGTGGGGTGGGGGCACATCCTTGCCAAACTCGATGTGCAGCGCCCCCTTCCTCGGTCATCAGCGCCTTTGTTGGCTGGAACGGGTCGGTCACACCCCGCCCACCGCTAGCTTGAAGATCAGAAGCGCGACCGTCATCATGATCATGGAGTGTTTGAGCCCTGACATCACACTGCCCTCGCCCATCACACCTGCTATCAGTCCGGAGCAGAAACCCTGGATCAGTGATGCATGGAAGAACATGCGTTTGTATGCATCGAGGTCGAAAGCACCAAGGAAGCCGCCGCCACCTGCCGCACCGGAAGCCTCCATCTCTTCGCCTGCTATCGCCATCTGGGTGAGGAACGAATCCGTGATCACATAGATGACCCCGACAAAAACAACGAATGAGATATATATGATTACAATATATATCATCATGTTCATCGCACGTTCCTTTCTAAGTGTCTGCTCGCTCTCTGCGTCCCGCGCAGCAACACTGAGCACCTCGCCGACATCACCGCTCGATTCGTTCGCTCTGGTGATCAGTGTGATCGACCTTGCGACTACGTGCGTCCTGATGCGGTTCGCAAACCGGGTCAGCGCGTCATTGACATCCAGCCCCCAGTCAATATCCTTCCAGACCAGTTTGATCTGCTTGCTGATAGCGCCGGTGTCGGATTTTGCCATCAGTTTGATCGAGTCCCTTATCGTCATGCCGGTCTCGTTTGTGCTCGCCATCCTCCCTAAGAAGTCAGGGATCTGCTTCTGGAGTTTTCTCTCACGCGCCATCTTCTTCTCGTGGAAGAATGCAAGCGGAACGAGTGATATGTACAGAGCGTACACGAGATAATCGTCCAGGAAGGTGACTGCGAGGTCGAAACTCAGTAGTTCGTGCCGATGCGTCATGTATGCGACTGCGAATACTATCAGTGCGGCAGGGGCGCTTACGAGCAGTATGTTTGCAGGACTCCTCTTCACAGACTTTAGCGGATCCTTAAGCGTCTGCCTCACTGCGAGCGTCTGTTTGGACTTTATGAATCGCGCCCACCGCTTCTTTAACCCGAGCAGCCGTTCGATCTCGGGATCCGCGGGAGCGTTCTTATCCGCCTTCAGGTGTGCCAGCTCAGGCGGCATCACGACATCGTGATGGATTTTCGCCCGCGTGCTTAGAAGTGCCGGAGTGCCGCTTGCCGATGGCGAGAGCATGTTGATCATGACCACGAACATGACAGAACCTATCGGGATCACCGCATAGATGATCGCATAGAGCATCATATCGTTTCCGGACCCCATCAGCACCATCATCACGCCCATGATGATGACGAAGAGAGGACCTGCCACGAAAGCGGTCACGTAAGACTCTGCTATAAGCCCAAGCGTCTCGAGATAGCCCTTCTGGTCGATGATCGCCTCCTTCAGGTACTGGTCAGACTTATCCTTGAAGTATCTGGGGATGTCGCCACCACTATCGATGACCGAGAGCAGGTTGTGCATCAGGTCTTGAAACTTGGCAGACGGTGTCAATTCGGAGGTGTTCCGAAGAGCCGTCCTGAGATCGTGTCCGAAATACTCCATATCCCGCACAACCGTGTCCACCTCATTTGCAACCTCGCCGTACGTATCTTTGCATTCTGCAAGCGACCTGAATATCTCGACGATGTTCATGCCACCATTGGAGAGCGCATACATGAACGTGACCGCATACGGGAGATTCCGGTCGATATCGCCCTTGCGCCCGCTTGCTTTAAATGACGGGTAGAGCAGGAAGAGGACATACACAATCCCGCCGAGCACGATGCTTAAGAAGACTATAAGGAACAGAGTGAGGAATATCCACTTGTAATCGATCAGCCATGCTGTCGATTCGCTGAATGTCAGTTTTGTGATCTTGTCAGGAAGTCCGATGACCCAGATCACAACAAAAGAGATGACCAGTCCGAGAATCGCTCCGATGATCCCTGCAACTGCGGAGTAGAAGAGCGAGCTCGAGACATACATCTCATACGATACCGGGATGCGGGCTTGCTGTAGTTTGACGCGTAGGTCCTGGTACTGTGCTGCCTGCGCCCTGATGCGATCGCCGAGCACCACGAACGGAACCATCATAAACAGACGTAACCAGTGATGGAACTGTTTTGCAAATTCGTCGAGCGCGCCGGATTTCCCAGATCCCGCATCTCCCGAAGTATCCTCGATCGCAGAAAGGATCTTCATCTTATGCCCGTCGTCCCCTTCCCCGGTCTCCGCATCTCCCTCTTCTATCAATTCGAGCAACTCCGGCTCCAGCGGTTGCTCTGCCAAAACCGGAGGGTCACTCATCGACGGTAGTTTTAGTCCCCCGGTTTCTTCGTCAGCCCCCTCTGTCCGGATGGCTGACCCCACTTCACCATCTTGCAGTTCCATATTCTTAGCGGTATTATTTGACTATTATTGTTCCTTTCATGTGCGGGAAATAATCACATCCGTAATGGTACGTCCCACTTGAGTTAAATGTGTAAGTGAACTCGGATCCAAACGGGATATCGACGGGCTGCCACAGGCCGTCATCGCTCGTCAGGATATACGTCCCCTGCGTAGATGTGTCTTCATTGAGCCATACGACACTGTCGTTTCGCGCAATCGTGCAGTTGATCGGATCGAATTCGAAGTTCTGCGTGACATACGGGTTGATTACGACGGTGTGTACCTCTGGTAGATGCGCGGGAGTTACCGGAGTCCCTAATGGAGTTGGTTCCGTAGTAGGCGTCGGTATGGCAGGGGGTGCAACGGTTGGCGCGGCAGTGGGTTCTGTCTCAGCGACCGGCTTGGTTGGCGTTTCCTCTGCAACAACACCCTCATCGTCGTCGGTTGGTAGCAATCCCGGAACGAATACTACCGCCAGCAGAGCAAGGATAAGTAGTGCCAGCGCAGCCACAACGAGCAATCCCCTGGAACCGCCGCCGCACCACTCATTAAACTCATCCCAGCTATCCAAAAATTTAACGTACATTTCTGATGCAAATCCCATTATGATGCGCCTCCTATCTCGTTTCCACCAAATTCATGGTTGATTATCCTATACACACATACGCCACTCCTCTTATTAAAATGAACCCAAGCCATATTAATCTTACCGTATGATATGTGTCGTATGTGTCATACGAGTCCGATGAGTTCTATGAGTTCTATGAGTTCGATGAAATCCGTTGTCATAGACCGCCAGATGCTGTATGACGGCTCGCAGATCGATCCGCTGTGGGCTTACGAACACCTGGACGTGCGCGGCGATTCGGTCATCGTATTCCGTGGCGCGATGGATGTGGTGCATGTGAAAGACATCGAGGATGAGAAGGACGGAAAAGCGATAAGAGGGGACTCCCTGATCCATCTCATCGTCGAACGGTTCGACTCGCCTGCAAACATGCGGCACGCATACTATCTCCAGCGGATCCTGATCGTCTGCGTCCAGGATGTCTTGAGAAACCTCGGCGTCACCGCAGAGAGGAGCGGGGACGATCTCTTCGTGGACGGTGGGAAACTGACCGTGAGCATCGCAACAGCGGGAATCTCGTCAGAGAAGATACACTGCGGCATCAACTTAACCGGCAGGGGAACGCCCGCGGAAGCAAACGCGGTCGGGCTATCCGAAATCGGGATCGATCCGGACTTGTGGAATGAGATTGGAAAGGAGATTGCGGATCGGTTCGTCTCTGAGATTGGGGATATCGAGTCAGACATCTGCAAAACAAGACCCCTAACATGACCGGGGGACGATCACCGGATAATCATGGGATAATAATCATTATCGCCGCTCCGATTGCGATTGCCTGGATGATCAGGTTGAAAGCCCGGTTACCAGACCGTATCTTCCCGCCGATTATCGGGAATCTCACCCGCTTTCTACTAAATGGCATCCAGAGCGGCACACCGTTTGGGGTCAGCGAATCGAGCACCAGATGCAGGATCACAGCGAGCGAGGCAAGTGAAGCGTAAAACGGCGTGGATGGAGATTTCCCAAGCGCGAGCACGAGCGCGCCTGAAAAGAGCGCAAATGCAAGCGTATGCGTGATCTCACGGTGCCCAAGTGTTGGGACGTAGACGTCGAAGTCGCTTATGATCGACCATGTCACTGCCCAACAGATGACGCAGAGCGCGTTATGCGATGTGTAGTGCAGTGCAAGCGATGCGAGCAGTATCCCAGATGCGGCATGGGTCAGTTGTTTCATGGCAGGTATCACTTCTTTAAGAATCTCGCAGGCGGCTTTAATTAACCCATCCTGCACACGGATGGGCAGACTCGATCAATCGATAACCGTTACAAGAACGCCAGTTAATCAGGATCGCGATAATCGACTATGGGATGGGGAACTTAAGAAGCATCCACAACGCCCTTACGATACACCGCGGCACCCAAAAACCCTGACCTGATCGGTGAGACTCGTAACATCTGAAACCCCTAAACTACTCCCCACGAGATGGGACCGCGGCGATTTGAACGCCGGTCGCCAGATCCCCGACCTGGCAGGATGGACCAAGCTACCCTACGGTCCCGCTACGCGAGTTCTCGTAATCGCTGAATGTCCGTCATCGTCTCTTTGTTGGATGCCAACTTATCCTTTTCGAGCAGTTCCACGATCTGGTGGAGCGAAACGCCGAGCTTATACACCTTGACAGGTCTCCCCTTGCCAGTCTTCTTCTTCTCTTCCCGCTCTGAGATCCACTTGTTCGCACGCAGCACGCGCATGGCCGCGCTGACCTCTGGCTGTCTGATGCCGGCAGCGGCTTCGAGATCTCGGGACGTCATCTCGGTTGTGCTGGAGAGGCATGCGATGGTTCTCGATATGATCTTTGCCAGTCCGAGACCTTGCAGCAGTTCTGCAATTTCGTGTTCATGCTCGCCCATTACCTGTATCGACAGTTCTTTCATAATATTCACCTTAATATAAGTCGGCTCTTTTCGCTTATAAAGTTTGTGCATATAATATAAAGAAGGGGATGCGTTACACTACGAGTTCTCGTGCGTGTGCCAGTGACGATCCGATCTGCGAGGAGACGTCCGCATCGGTGACATCGAGATGCCCTGGATACAGCACTTCCGGATCGAGCGTTGTGAGCAGTTCTATCGAACGAATGAGATCAGAGAGATCGCCCCCGAGATCGCATCTCCCGATCCCGCCGTCTGGGAATACGGTATCTCCGGAGAAGAGACTTCTGGTCTCTGATTCGTATAAACAGATACCGCCCGGCGTGTGACCCGGTGTATGGATCACCTCCAGCATGAAATTATCCGATTCAAAGATCTCCCCGCCATAGAGCAGTATATCGGGACTTATCTCTGGCGCGCGTTCGCCAAATAGTGCTGATGCGGTCGCATAGTCATCATCAAGCAGTCTCGCATCCTCTTCGTGGATTGCGACCTTGGCACCGGTCATCCGGGTGATCTCTGGTACCGCGCAGGTGTGGTCGAAGTGGCAGTGCGTGAGTATGATCAGTTCGATATCGTATCCCGCGACCTCCCGGGGGTCGATCCCTGCATCTATGAGGACTGTTCCGTCGATCAGGTACGCGTTTCCGTATCGTGAGAACCTCTGCACATCGAGTTTGTTGTTGTTTGGTTTCATATATTCCGGTTTTGATTGAATTGTGGGTTGGGTTAGAGGGGGGCGGTTAAAAAGATTCGGTTGGGGTGGGGGTGTTGCGGATGTAGTTCTCTGTGTCGTTTGTGTTCCACTTATCTCACAGTTTCGATCCGGGCATCAGCGCGTGAGGTAACAGCCTTGTCGAAGCGAAGCGATATATTTGATGTACGTAATATGAGTTTTAGAGAGATTGAGAGTCCAATGGATTCAATCTTGAATCGAAATAAGGAGTACGGGGGGGGGCGCCCGATGAAGGACAAGGAATTTGATGCGGTACGGATGATGAGGGAGATTCGGGACGAGTTGAGTAGAAGATATAATGAAGATCCGTCTGCCGAGAGAAGGGGATTGCAGGAGATACGGAAGAAGTATGGGATAAAGGATGGAGTGTATCTGATACCGTTTCCCGGATTTCAAATATAATCCGAAAGATGTGAGATTCATGGGGACTCCGGTAGACCTCGTGGTTTTTGATGGATTGAGTGAAGGACACACGCCCCACATCTGGCGGTGGACAAAGGATGTAACTATCGTCCATAACTCTACGCTGTAGAGGATGTGCTTCTACTTATACAGTCGGATGATGGGAAACCTTGTGTCCGGTTCTGTGGGGGGCTCATAATAACCTCGGAGCTATTACTTCATCAGGAGGTGCAGCTATCGAGCTCTACTCGACGACCGATGAATACCTCTAAATACCAGATAACAGATATAACAAAAAACACAATAGTTTGTTACAATTGTTACAGGTGAGATTATGCCAAAACCGAATCCGTTTACTCCTAAATCAGGATGGGAACCGAAAATATTCGCAGGACGGAAAGATGAATTTGAATTTTTGGATAAGAAATTGGAAGAAGCCAGAAATGGCAGATCCGATCATTTTCTGGTTCTTGGTGAATGGGGCATCGGTAAAACCTCCGTATTAAAGGAATTCAAAAGAATCGCTCAAGAAAAGGGATTTATCTCCTCTATGATAACCGTGAGAGAATTCAGGAAGACTGAAGACTTAACAGATGCTGTGGAGCATTTAGTTGAAACGATTCCCTCGAAACTCCCATTAGACCTGAACAAACTTAAAAAATTTCTGAGTCAGATCGATTCTCTTGGTATTCAGGTTCTTGGAACCGGTTTTCAACTATCGAGAACCACTGAAAGGATGGATCCGCAAACGTTCCTGTTGAGATGTCTGCATGTTCTGTGGGAGGATCTGAAGGATGAAACCGATGTTTTACTTGTATTGCTGGATGATGTGCAGAATTTTGACAGGGTTTCAGAGATTTTCACCCTGATCAAAAACGTTCTCAGCGATAAGTGGTCTTCAGGAGGTAGTGATGTATCTTGGCGAAGATAACAACGGATCAGAGGTTTCCTGATGGAAGAGATGGATTTAATCCTCGATGAGGGCGAGGGCTACCTGATTGAGTTTAAGGAGTCGATGTCTGATTCGCTTGCGAAGGAGATGGTTGCTTTTGCCAATTCATCGGGTGGGCGGATATTTCTTGGCGTATCCGATGATGGTATGGTAAAAGGGGTCAACATCACCAATAGACTCAGATCCCAGGTTCAGGACATCGCACGCAAATGCGACCCGCCGGTAAGCATTGTCCTCGAGGGGCGGGCAAATGTCCTTATCATCGGGGTTCGCGAGGGAACCGACAAACCATACTCCTGCAAGGACGGTTTCTTCATCCGCACGGGTCCAAGCAGCCAGAAAATGAGGCGGGACGAGATCATCGATTACTTTAACCACGAAGGGAAGATCCGGTTCGATGAGCAGTTCTGCATGGATTTTAAGTATCCTGACGACTTTTCAGAGAAGAGATTCCAGAGATACCTGCAGCAATGTAACATCACCTCAAACCTTCCACTCGAGCAGATTCTCACAAACCTTGGTGTGGCACAACGGCAGGCTGGGCGATTGCTCATGAAGAACGCGGGCGTCCTGATGTTTGCCAGAGAACCCGCACGATTCTATTTTCACGCCGCAATTACCTGTGTTCGTTTCAGAGGGATGACCAAAACCCATATAATCGACCGCAAGGATTTTAGCGAGGATATTATCACGAACGTGGACAACGCCATGAAATGGCTGAAAACATACATTCCGCTTCGATATGAGATTGGCGGGGGGAAATTGCAGCGAGACGAGATACCAGAGCTACCTTATGACGCTTTGAGGGAGGCATTGCTCAATTCAGTCATTCATAGGGATTATTTCGAGAAGGGCGCTGTTACCATGGTTGAGTTCTATGACGACCGGGTTCACATCCTCAACCCGGGTGGTCTCGTTAAAGGGATCCTCCCCGAGGAGTTTGGCTTGACATCTATCTCCAGGAACCCGTTTCTCCAGGGCCTATTCCACCGTGCGGATCTTGTAGAAAGAATAGGGAGCGGAATAGCCAGGATGAGGGATGAGATGAAGGCGGCGGGTCTTTCAGAGCCGGAGTTTAGCTGGAATGGATTCTTCAGGATTATATTCAAGAGGTCTGAGAAGCGAAGTCTGGAAATTGCGGTAACAGGCAGCACAGTAAGCGACATAGATCTTCGCATATCAGAGTTGATTAAAAACGGTGAGATAGTCCGCCGTCCGGATGTGGAGAGATTGTTGCAACTTTCGTATGCCAGTGCTCAGAGGCATCTGGCTAATCTTGTGGAGAGAGAACTGATATTATTTGAGGGAGCTCCAAAGACGGGTAAATATGTCCTGACCCGGAAAGGAGAGGAGTTTCTTGCATCTTTGAAGGAGAAAGGGGATCATCGATGACCCGGCAGGATATCCACCATGGCGTGTTTTGGGGATTGTTGGGGGAGGTGACTAAGTCACTGACTAAGTTAGAGAGCAGAAGTGATGTAGTAAGTGATGTAGTAAGTGATGTAGTAAGTGATGTAGTAAATCAGGAACATTTTGTTTGCAGCTCCCTAAACGGTGCAAACGAGGTTATTGAAAAACGGGTGGTCACGGTGGGGCTTTTGAACGCGAATCAGGTGCATCCGCGAGAGGTATTTTCAGATGCTTTTGCAGAGCGCGCCGCATCGATCATTCTGGTTCACAACCACCCGTCAGGAACTACCGCTCCCAGCCACGAGGATATCGCGGTAACAAAGCGATTGGTCGAGGCGGGAGAGATTTTGGGGATCAAGATCCATGACCACATCATCGTATCGAAAAATGAGCACACAAGCATGAAGGAGAGGGGGCTGATTTAGAGCGTTATGAAAATAGAAGGCGAGGCAAAAATTTTCAAGGTAAAAATTAGTTCGATCTCCAAAATCAAATCATCACCCAACACAGGAGAATAACCCAACCATGTCCCTACTACCCCCAACCGACCTTGAAACCATCACGAAACGACTGGGACGCGCCCCCAACCAAGTAGAAGAAGGCTGCTTCCTGAACCTCTGGAGCGAGCACTGCTCGTACCGCTCAAGCGCGAAGCACCTCCGCACGTTCCCAACAGAGAGCGAGCGCGTAATAATCGGTCCGGGCGACGACGCGGCAATCGTCCGCCTGAAGGGCGACCTCGTCCTCGCAATCGGGATGGAGAGCCACAACCACCCGTCCTACGTGGACCCCTACAACGGCGCGGCAACAGGCGTCGGCGGAATCGTCCGCGACATCCTCTCGATGGGCGCACGCCCGATCGCTCTCATGGATCTCCTGTACTTCGGGATGCCGGAGAGCACAAAGAACGTGTACCTCTTCGAGCATGTGATCGAGGGCATCGCGGGCTACGGGAACTGCATCGGCGTTCCAGTGGTGCGCGGGGAGACCTGCTTTGACAGCGCATACTCAGGTAACCCGCTCGTAAACGTGGTCTGCGTCGGACTTGCGCACCAGAAGGATGTCGTGACCGCAACCGCGCAAGCTGCCGGCAATGCGCTCATCCTGATGGGATCGACTACCGGGCGCGATGGGCTCGGGGGCGCATCGTTCGCTTCAAGGGACCTATCAGAGGAGTCCGAGTCAGAGGACAGGTCAAGCGTCCAGATCGGCGATCCGTTCACAGAGAAACTGCTGATCGAGGCGGTCCTCGAGGCAATCGAGGCGGGCTATGTCTTCGCATGTCGGGATCTCGGTGCTGCAGGGCTTGTCGGTGCGAGCGCTGAGATGGGTGCGAAAGGAGATCTTGGCTTCCATCTTGATCTCGACAAGGTCCGCCTGCGCGAGTCCGGGATGACGCCTTACGAGATCCTGATCGCAGAATCGCAGGAGCGGATGGTGCTTGAGGTTGATCCGGCAGATGCAGGGGCGGTGCTTGCGATCGCAGAGAAGTACGACCTCAATGCAAGCGTGATCGGGGAGTTCACTGATGACGGGCAGTATACGGTCGAGCTTGAGGGCGAGGTCGTTGTGGATCTTCCGATCACCTTCCTATCAGGCGGTGCGCCCGCGTTCGAGAGCGAACCGGAGATGCCGGAAGAGCAGGTGGAAGATGCGGAAATGCCTGAAATTAAGGATGATCCGAAGACCCGGGTTCTGAAACTGCTCGCAAGCCCTAATATCGCGTCAAAGGAGTGGATCTACCGCCAGTACGACCACGAGGTCCAGATACGGACCGTGATGAAGCCCGGGGATGACGCGGGCGTGCTGCGGATCGATGATGAGACTGCACTTGCGCTCTCGTGCGGCTGCAACCCCGCGCATATCACGCTCGACCCGTACAATGGCGCGGCAGGATCGGTTCTCGAGAACGCAATGAACCTTGCCTGCAAGGGCGCATCTCCGGTAGCGCTTGTCAACTGCTTAAACTTCGGCGACCCTGAGGATCCTCTGATCTACTGGCAGTTTGCGGAATCGGTGCGCGGGATCGGGGACATGGCTCGGGCGCTTAACATCCCTGTCGTCGGGGGCAACGTCTCGTTCTACAACGAGAGCGACGAGTTTAAAACAGCGATTCCGCCGACACCGAGCATCGGGATGGTCGGGATTTCAGGGGATTGCCACGTCCCTGGGATGGGATTTGCAGATGCCGGAGATGTGATCATCCTGATCGGGGAGACGAGAGCGGAACTCGGCGGGAGCGAGTACTACCGGGTCTACGGCTGCGCAGGCGGAAGTGTTCCTGTGCCTCCGGGTGGTCCGCAGAAGATCATCGATTCCGTGGTGGCTGCGATCGGCACCGGACGCGTCACTTCAGCGCACGACGTCTCAAGCGGCGGGCTTGCGGTCGCACTCGCTGAGATGGCACAAGCGGTCGGGGCAGAGATCGACCTTACCGGCATTACCGGTGTTACAGGCACTACCGGCGCTACTGGCGTTACGGGTCCGGATCTCGATCCTGATGCAGCGCTCTTCTCTGAGTCGCACGGACGCGTGATCCTTGCAACACCGGATCCGGACGCTATCACAAGAGTACTGCAGGCGCGCGGTGTTTCACACCGGATCATCGGAGAGGTCGGCGGTGACGATCTGCGGATCAGGACTGGCGATGGCGCGGTTGTGGTGCTGTCACAGGGTGAGATTGCGGATGCAGGAGAGAGCATCACGCGGATGATGCGGTGATTGGGGGTCAGCAATTCCCATTTTAAAAATTGTGTCGGCAGCCCCGCAAAACGAATTGATGTGAGTGGTGGGCATAATTAGAATTGCTGGGTCGCCTGCCCTCATTCCTTATCCCTCATCCCCTCTGGCATATATCTCGTGAGATGGATGATGCACCAACAAGTTGGGAAAAACCGTTTTTCCCTTTAAAACCAGGTAGGATTATTTATTTACCTAACAGACAGAGATAATCCCATGTACAAACGACCAACCAGAGCAACGGGGTTGCTCCTGAAAATCGCGGGTACAGTGTTCCTCATACTCGGGGGTGTGGGGGTCGTTCTCCCGCTCCTGCCGACCACTCCGTTTCTCCTGCTTGCCGCTGTATGCTATGCCAGAAGCTCGGAGAAATGGTACCGCTGGCTCCTCTACAACCGCTGGTTTGGGAGTTACATCAGAAACTGGCACGAAGGGAATGGAATTTCGATGAAGACAAAGGTGCTGTCGATTCTGTTTCTGATCCTGACGCTAGGATATTCCGCAGTTGTCATTGTCCCGTTCTTAATCGGCAAAGTTGCGCTGATTGTAGTAGCGGTGTGTGTCAGTGTGCACATCCTCTCCCTTCCGACGCTGGAACCGGATGCATAGGTTTAACCCAAAAACCTATAATTTCGGCATCTCGTGGTCCGTAGCCCTGCCGACCAATCTGGAAACTCACGAACGCCACCGGAAAGTCGGCAACCCGTCAGAAACCCAATACTTAAACCCAACTTCGCGCATAACCACTCTACATGGCATTCTCACCGGTACTGGCATCGAAAGCCCTCTGGCAGCTCAGGGTCCGGAAAAGACCCTTTGTCCTGTCGCACGGGATCAATGCGAGATGCAACCTCCGTTGCAAGTTCTGCGAGTACTGGAAGGAAGAGGGCGCGGAGATGGAGACCGGGGAGATACTAAGTCTCCTTGATGAGGCAAGATCCTTCGGAATCGGGGCATACAATGCGTGGACTGCCGAGCCGCTTCTGCGAAAGGACCTTCCCGAAATCTTAAAGCACGCCCACGACCTCGGGATGATGACCTCGCTCATAACCAACGGAAAACTCCTGAAGAAGCGAATCCCGGATCTATCAGACCTCGATTACCTGTCAGTCTCCCTGGACGGGATAAAGACGTTTCAGGAGATCAGGGGATTTGAATTCGATTGCGTGCTGGACGGGATAATGGAAGCGAAGGAGGCGGGTCACAGCATCCTCTTAAACTGCGTAATAAGCGGAAAGAATCTGGATGAGCTCAGGAATCTGGTCTACCTGGCGCGTGATCTCGGCGTCTGGATATCGTTCGAACCGATCCATGAGTTTGGCGGGATATCGGGCAGGGTCTGGGATGAACTCGGGATCAGGGATATGGGCGCGTACAGAAGGGCGGTCGATCAGATCATCGGACTTAAGAAGAGTAAGTTCCCGATCATCAATTCCCTGACGTATCTTACGATGGTAAAGAACTTGAAACCCGATTTCAGGTGCCATGCCAGCGAGATCGTCCTCCATGTCACTGCTGATGGCAGGATCGAGAACTGCCGGGTCGCAAGGACGCATCTCGGGAATGTGAGCGACGGCATCCTGAATGTCTGGAAGTCGTCAAAAGACCTGCGGAAAAGGGCGTCAGAGGGCTGTGGCGGGTGCCTATTCTTCGGATACGTTGAAAACAGTCTCCTTTACGAGTTTAAGCCGGAAGTGTTGAAGCATTACGAGTGGATGTGACCCGCATTCCGGTCAA
Source organism: Candidatus Methanogaster sp. (assembly GCA_013572355.1). Lineage (GTDB taxonomy): Archaea > Halobacteriota > Methanosarcinia > Methanosarcinales > Methanogasteraceae > Methanogaster_A. The sequence goes on along the minus strand of QBUV01000099.1, from coordinate 6,212 downwards.
GGGATTTGCCAGCCCATTCGCAATCTTTTTATAGAAGTACTATCAGTTGGAATATAACAATTGCGGAGGCTCGTAATGGCTGGACAGATCACTCAACCAATAATTGTCATAGACCCAAGTAAGGAACATGTACGTGGAAAGGATGCATTGCAGATGAATATCACCGCCGCTATGGCAGTGTCAAACATGGTAAAATCGACGTTTGGTCCAAGCGGCATGGACAAGATGCTCGTAGATGTGGCAGGGGATGTCACGATCACCAACGACGGCGAGACCATTCTGCGCAAGATCGCTGTAGAGCATCCAAGCGCAAAAACGATCGTTGCTGTTGCGAATACACAGGAAAAGGAAGTTGGGGATGGCACCACTGCGTCTGTTATGTTTGCAGGAGAACTGCTTAAAAAAGCAGGCGGGCTGCTGGAGCGGGGTATCCATCCAACAACGGTCATTGCAGGGTATAAACTGGCAGAACAGAAATCACAGGAAATTTTAGGCGAACTTGCAATCGATGTGGGGGATGACACCGATATTCTACAGAGCGTCGCAGCAACCGCAATGGTCGGCAAAGCCATCGCATGTGACGATCTGGCGCCCATCTGCGTACGTGCAATACAATTTATTAAAAACGGGGATATTGATGTCTTCAATAACGTCAGGATCCAGAAGAGCGTCGGCAAAAGCATCGAGGATACCGAATTGATCACAGGTGTCGTGATCGATAAGAGGCGTGTGCACGATGCGATGCCAAAACGCGTCAAGGATGCGCATATTGCGCTGTTGACATCAGGCATCGAATTCCGGAAGTTTGCCAAGGCGCCTGGCGGAAAGAGCAATGAAAAGATGAAAGTAACCTCTGCTCTACAATTGGAGGAGATGTACGCTGGAGAGGAGTCTGCTATCAAGTCAGATGTCGACAGTCTCTACAACATCGGCGTGAATACCGTCTTCTGCACCCAGAGTATTACCGAGTCTGCGCAAGGATATCTTGTCAAACGCGGCATACTTGGGGTTGCGCGGGTCAATGACAACGACCTGGAAGCGATCTCACGCGCCACCGGTGCAACCATTATCTCAAATATCGTGGATGTGGAGGAGAGCGATCTCGGCACAGCAGGAATTGTCGAGGAGAAGGGCGCGGAGGACGAGGAACTGATCTACATAAAGGACTGCCCGAATCCGAAGACCGTTTCCATCGTCGTTCACGGCGGCACAGAACATGTCATGGACACCGTCGAGGGCGCGCTTGGCGATGCGCTGCGGGTTGTGGCTGATGTCGTCAAGGATAACACAGTCGTTGCTGGCGGAGGTGCATGTGAGACTGAACTTTCACTCCGCCTCAAGGAGTATGCCAGAACGATCGGCGGCAAGGAGCAACTCGCGGTCGATGCGTTCGCGGACGCTCTGGAAACGATCCCGCGCACACTTGCAGAGAATGCAGGGCTCGACTCGACCGACATGATGACCATGCTCAAAGCGAAGCACATAGCCGGCGGCACAACATCCGGCATCGATGTGTACAACGGCGATGTCATCGATATGTATGAAAATGGCGTCATCGAGCCGCTACAGGTGAAGACCCAGTCCCTGAAATCCGCTACCGATGCCACGGTCATGATCCTCAAGGTCGATGATGTGCTTGCATCCCAGCGCAGGGAAATGGCTCCGGCACCGGGACAGGCACCACACGACTATGACGCATTCTGAGCTCGAGGAGTCGGAGGAGTCAGGCGCTTTGGAAGTTGATGCCGCAGAGGGTGCGGATGCAGACACAGACGCAGAATCACTTCAGGCGCTGAAAGAGCGGCTCACGGAATGCGAGGAGAGGGCAGACTCGCATTTCGACCGCTTGCAGAGATTGCAGGCGGATTTTGCGAATTACAAGAAGAGAACCGCGAAAGAGACGGTCGAATCGATAGAATACGCAAACGAATCGCTCATCTTGTCGATCCTCGATGTGGTCGACAATCTTGAGCGGGCTCTTAACTCTATTCAGCAGGATCATGATGTGGACCACATCAAAAAAGGAATAGAGATGATTCTGCGGCAGTCTTATGACGTGCTCGAGAAGGAAGAGGTATTCCCGATCGAGTCGGTCGGCGAGGCGTTCGATCCGTATCTGCATGAGACGATCGCCCGGGTGAAGTGCGACTCTGAAAGCGGCATCATCGTTGAGGAACTGCAGCGCGGGTACAGGTTCAAATCAAAAGTGATCCGCCCCTGCATGGCCAAGGTGGCAGAGTAAGCCTGACAACGTTTGAACAGACTGAACAGACCCGGCACCGGTGTGGAACCGAACAAGGAAATTTCAATCGCAGGGGCTCACGAATCCAATAGATATTTATTACATCGGGACAGTTTGTGAAGCGATCATTTAACACTGATGGAGCGCATTGATTGAGGTATTGATGAAACATATCGTCAGCAGGAGATAAAATGGAACTCGCAACAATCGGGCGTGGAGATTTCACGCTTGGATTCAAACTCGCAGGTGTGAGAAAGACGTACGAAGTCACTGAGGATACGATAGAACCGACAGTGCGCGAAGTGCTCATGGATCAGGATGTCGGAATACTGGTCATGAATAACGATGATGCTTCGCTTCTTCCGGATGCGCTGCAATCGGTGCTCGACGAATCGGTCGTGCCGACTGTGGTTCTGGTCGGGGGCGGAGAGACTACTCAGTTACGAGAAAAAATAAAAAAAGCAGTAGGTGTTGATCTTTGGAAGTAAAAGGAACTATATACCGGATAGCAGGACCGGTCGTGACCGTCATCGATGTACCCACAAAGATGTATGATGTGGTCAAGGTCGGCAAAGAGGGGCTCATGGGTGAGGTGATAGGTATCAAAGGCGACAAATCGACCATTCAGGTGTACGAGGATACATCAGGCATCGCGCCGGGTGAGCCTGTCGAGAACACGGGTATGCCGTTATCTGTTGAACTCGGACCAGGGCTCCTTGAGAGTATCTATGATGGAATCCAGCGCCCACTTCCCGTGCTCATGGAGAATATGAAGAGCGATTTCATCGAGCGCGGTGTTACCGCTCCCGGACTTGACCGCGATAGGGCGTGGGAGTTTACCCCTATCGTCACAAAAGGCACTGAAGTTAAGGGCGGAGACATCATCGGAACGGTTCCGGAGACCCATATCGAACATAAGATCATGGTTCCACCGAACATGTCAGGGGTCGTCGATGATATCAAATCTGGGTCTTTTAAGGTGACCGATTGCGTATGCACGCTCACGGACGGTACTGAACTAACATTGATGCAGAAGTGGCCCGTACGTGCGCCAAGACCGTCTCGTAAGAAACTTATGCCTAATATCCCCCTGATAACAGGGCAGCGGATCCTTGACGGACTCTTCCCGCTTGCAAAGGGCGGGACTGCCGCGATTCCGGGACCTTTCGGATCCGGTAAGACCGTTACCCAGCAGCAACTTGCAAAATGGAGTGATACCGAGATCGTGGTCTATATCGGGTGCGGCGAGCGTGGGAATGAGATGGCTGATGTCTTAAACGAGTTCCCGGAACTTGCTGATCCGAAAACCGGCAAGCCGCTGATGGAACGAACCGTCTTGATCGCAAACACCTCAAACATGCCTGTTGCGGCAAGAGAGGCGTCGGTGTACACCGGAATCACCATCGCCGAGTATTACCGGGATATGGGATACGATGTCTCGCTGATGGCTGATTCGACATCGAGGTGGGCAGAGGCGATGCGTGAGATCTCATCGCGACTTGAAGAGATGCCTGGCGAGGAAGGGTATCCTGCATACCTCTCTGCCAGACTATCAGAGTTCTATGAGCGCGCAGGAAGGGTTGACACGCTCTCAGGGCTGACCGGGTCAGTCACTGTGATCGGCGCGGTATCCCCGCCGGGCGGCGACTTCTCTGAGCCAGTGACACAGAACACACTCCGTATCGTCAAGGTCTTCTGGGCACTCGATGCGAAGCTCTCGCAGAAGCGGCACTTTCCGTCGATCAACTGGCTCGAAAGTTACAGCCTGTACACGGATATTCTATCAGACTGGTACAACGAGCAGGTATCGCCTGAATGGCTACGCCTGCGTGGTGAAGCGATGGAAATCCTCCAGAAGGAGTCGGAACTCCAGGAGATCGTGCAACTCGTCGGTTCGGATGCGCTTCCCGAGGATCAGCAACTGACGATGGAGGTTGCCCGGATGCTTCGAGAAATTTTCCTGCAGCAAAATGCATTCCATCCGGTCGATACGTTCTGTACGATGGATCACCAGTATGGATTGCTAAAGGCGATCTTAAAGTACTCCGATATGGCGAACAACGCTTTAGAAAGCGGGGTACCGCTTGAGGATATCACCTCTGTGAAATCGAAGGACGATCTATCAAAGGTCAAGTTCGAGAAAGAGCTTGACAAGGAACTGGACAAGGTTCTCGCAACGATGGATGCGGAGTTTGAGACGATGCGGGAGGCAGTGAAATGAAGGAATACAAGACGATCAATGAGGTCTCAGGACCGCTTATCTTTGTGGAGAAGACCGAGCCCATCGGATTCAATGAACTTGTGTATATCAAACTGGAAGACGGAACCACGAAGCGTGGGCAGGTTCTCGACACCTCCAAGGATATCGTCGTGGTCCAGGTCTTTGAGGGCACAGGCGGCTTGAACCGGAGTTGCGGTGTCAGGTTCACAGGCGAGACCATCAAACTGCCAGTATCGATCGACCTTCTTGGACGGATCCTTTCAGGATCAGGAGACCCGCTCGACGGCGGTCCGAGAATCGTTCCCGAAGACCGGATCGATATCGGTGGCGCTGCCATGAACCCTTATGCGAGAAAGCCGCCTGAGGATTTCATCCAGACCGGTATCTCCACGATCGACGGGATGAACACGCTTGTGCGAGGGCAGAAACTACCGATCTTCTCTGGTTCAGGACTCCCCCACAACGACATCGCTCTTCAGATCGCAAGGCAGGCAAAGGTGCCCGGGTCGGATGAGCCGTTCGCTGTGGTCTTTGCTGGAATGGGGATCACGAACGAGGAGGCGCAGACATTCATGCAGGATTTCGAGCGGACTGGCGCGCTTGAGCGTGCTGTGGTCTTCCTAAATCTCGCAGACGACCCTGCTGTCGAGCGGCTGATTACGCCGAGACTTGCGCTTACGGCAGCAGAATATCTCGCTTACGAGCATGACATGCACGTACTTGTGGTGCTCACTGACCTTACAAACTACGCAGAAGCCCTGCGGCAGATGGGCGCGGCAAGAGAAGAAGTTCCAGGCAGGCGGGGCTATCCCGGATACATGTATACCGATTTCTCAACCATCTACGAGCGGGCAGGCGTCATTAAGGGACGGAAAGGCTCTGTCACACAGTTCCCGATCCTTTCGATGCCAGGAGACGACATTACCCACCCGATACCTGACCTGAGCGGGTACATCACCGAAGGGCAGATCGTTGTATCGAGAGACCTGCACAGGAAGGGAATCTATCCTCCGATCAATGTGCTTCCGTCACTTTCACGGCTGATGAACTCCGGGATTGGCGAGGGCAAAACGAGAGATGATCACAAGGCGGTTTCCGACCAGATATATGCTGGTTATGCTGAAGGAAGCGATCTCAGGGGTCTTGTCGCAATCGTTGGGAAGGAAGCTCTCTCTGAGCGCGATCGGAAGTTCCTCGAGTTTGCTGACATGTTTGAGGACCAGTTCGTCAGGCAGGGGCGGAATGAAGACAGGGACATCGATACCACGCTCGAGATCGGATGGAACCTGCTTGCCGAACTGCCAGAGGCTCAACTGACGCGGATCGATAGCGAGACGATCGCGAAGTATCATCCGGCGCACCGCGCCAACCTTTTCACAAAAGGTTGATCAAAAACTGCCCTCCGGGCTGGGTTGCCAGAAACCGAGTCTCGGAGGATGGTTCTTACTCGCAAAAATCGGTTGCGGTCTGGAGTGCGATTGTGCCCCTTGTTTTTAGCTCCTGATGCTTATACTTCGTTAGCACTGCCACTGTGATGTCGTGGATGATTTCGCCATCCTTGTCGGGGTTTCGGTGATTTAACGCTTCCCAACGTGCTCAAAAAGTTTATATCGGGTTGATGATACATGTACATCAATGAGGGGGTAAAATGTCTTGATTCCGTTTGCTGTGACTTCCTGATACACGGCTTCCGGTATCAGCACCTCACCAAACTCAATTCTTAAAATATCCAGCAATCAGAAGATCATC
>QBUV01000091.1 GCA_013572355.1 Candidatus Methanogaster sp. | reverse complement strand
AGGTATGAAAAGAGGTAAAAAATGAAATTTCAGGTTGTGATTGAAGAAGATCTGGAAGATGGTGGGTATGTTGTGCATTGCCCGGCTCTCAAAGGGTGTTGGTCACAGGGAGACACGATAGAAGAAGCGTCGGGGAATATAAAAGAGGCTATTGTCGGATATTTGAAGACATTAAACGATAGAGCGATGCACGATATTAAAAGCCCCGGTAGAGCTCTGATCAAAGAAGTGGCGGTGATCTAATATCGTGGACAAACTTCCTCGATGGTCGGGCAGGAAGATAATCCGCGTATTCAAAAAAGCCGGTTGGATCGTAGATCGTATCGAGGGAAGTCATCATATTCTGGTAAAGGAAGGGGTAGAAGAGATCCTATCTGTACCGGTGCATGGAACTAAGCCAATAAAGGTTGGACTACTAAAAGGATTGATAAAAGATGCCGGACTTACAAATGAAGAGTTTCTATGGCTTTGTTATAAAAAGAGGGTGGGGTAGACGTGCTTAAAGTTCAGAAGAGTCAGATCGAGGAGCGTAATGGATAAAAAGCGAATAGCGCGGTATGTGAGCAAGATCCAGTTGATCGAGGAGCGCATAGGGGATATCAGGTCATGGGAAGACGATTTCACCACTGATAAACGTTCCCGTCTTGCGGTCTACAAGGCGATGCAGGAGATTGTGGAGGCGAGCATGGATGTGCTTGCAATGCGCCTGAAAGATTCGGAAAAACTGCCGATGGATGATTACACCAACATCGACCGGGCGTACAAGTCCGGGATCATCGATGAAAGAATAAAATATGCACTGGAAGAAGCGAATGGACTGCGAAACCGCCTTGTTCACGGATACAACGGCATCAACGAAACCGTGGCACTGGAATCGATGGAGTCGCTCTTCCCACTCTTTGAAGCGTATATCGAACGGATAAGGCAATGGCTGAAAGAATTGATCTGAAGACGTTGAAGGATGATTTTTCCTTTCTCAAGGAGGATCCACGCGTGATCGGGGTGTTGCTGTTCGGATCACGGGTGAGCGGCGATATCACAAGGGGGGACTATGATATCTGTGTCGTATCACCCGAATCGAAGCCATCTGTTGTGCTATCAGAAATCTATAGACATGTCGATGTACATTCAAAAAGGTATGATGTGTATACGTTTGAGGAATTGCCGCTTTATATGAAGATGGAGGTTATTTCAAACCACGAAATTATATTTGCGAGGGACGTGCCGGAGTTGTACGAATATTTCTATTTCGCAAGGATTCTGTGGAAAGAACAGGAGATGCGGCAGAACATCTCTGTTGCGGAGATGGTGAGGGTGGTTGGGTAGGGTCTGTTTTTTAAGATATTCCGATCGCACTGCTTGACATTGCAACACCGAACAGATGCAGATCTGCGTTATCTTCATTACCCTCCCCGCACCATACCCGCAATAGATGTCCGATGAACGAGAACTCTTCGAGCAGAATTACCGGCGGTGGATCGTATCGATCGCATCCGAGATCGCAGTCTCGATGAGAAAACTCGAGCTTTCCAGAATAAAGGAGTTGCTCGAACGATGCGAGGAGTACGGGAGAGATCCGCCATCGATGTACGATGCCATCTCAGATGACGTCCGTGCACGGATGGGGCACATGGTTGGGGGCGACCGATTGCAGGGCATCCTGATGCTGTCGTCGAATGCAGTTGCGTTCTCGCCGTCGATATTCATGCAGCGCCCGAGCGTTCTCGATTACACGATCGCTATGAACAGGCGATTCTTCTTCAAAATCGGCTGGTTCTCAATAATCGTAATCAGCCAGCCCTACATCGAGCAAGCAACCGACAGAATGCTCCACTTTGTGCTCGAACACGAACTGATCCAGAACGCGATGTATACCGAGCACGTGGAGCGTCACGGGCATCTGTTCCTTGGTCCGGGCGAGAAACGCGCGATCGATGAGAAGGCGATGGAGCAGGCAATCGAGCAATCCGGAATCACAGAAGAAGAGCATTCGAGGGAGCAGGAGTTGATGGACGAGATTGCGACATATTCGCCTGTTGTACCAAAGTCCTTTGCAGAGACCTCGCTCTTTGAATACCTCGAAAAATACTGGGATGATGTAAAAGATCTCGGCGTCAAAGGGGAAACCGAGTCGGAAAAGGAGTTTGAGGCGATGATCTCCCAGAACTCCGGATGGCTCGATTTTTCGCATGAAACTTATGGATTGTTCCTCGCAGGGTTAAAGCGGGAACTGGATCTCACGTATCTGGAGTACGGGTATGTGTGACCTTCACCTCGTATAGCGTCCATCTGTTCGTCGGTTCCGGCCGGGCAGAAATCTATTTTACCAGACAACGCTGACTTAATAGCGATCATGTACCTCACACCGTCTGAAGAACTCATCTTAAACGGCGAGCAGGGCTATGTCCTGCAGAAGGCGATGGAGATACTCACAGCGCTCGGCGATATCTATGATGCCGACCGGCTGATACCCATAAAGAGCACCCAGATCGCGGGAGTGTCCTATAAGAACATAGGCGAAGCCGGGCTTGAATGGATATCCGGTCTCAGCGGCACGGTCAAGGTTCCATCGATACTCAATCCGGCAGGGCTTGACCGTGTGCGGTGGAGGGAACTATCGATATCCGAAGAGTTCGCCGCAAAACAGGATGCGGTCATCCGCGCTTACGAGAGTCTGGGCATCCTTCCGTGGTGCACCTGCACGCCTTACGAGATACGGGCAGATCTCGCCATGCCAGGAGATCATCTTGCATGGAGCGAGTCGTCTGCTGTGGCTTACGCAAACTCTGTCATCGGAGCGCGGACAAACCGGGAAGGCGGTCCCTCTGCGCTTGCCGCGGCATTGATCGGGAAGACGCCGAACTACGGCTACCACCTCGACCGTAACCGGCTGCCGTCCATCGCAATCCGTGTCGAGGGGAGACTCAGCGGCGCTGATTATGGCGCACTCGGCTACATCGCAGGCGCAATCGCGGGATCGGGAGTTCCGATATTTTCGCTTGAGTCCGTACCCACAAACGATGAACGGAAAGCCCTTGGTGCGGCGATGGCTGCATCAGGCGCTGTTGCGCTCCATTACATTGGGGGTGTGGCGCCTCTGCCACCTACACTGCCACACCCGCAGCCGGATCAGGATACGCGGGATATCGTGGAGCAGATCACCATCGAACATTCCGAGATCGAGGAGGTGTACCGGCACCAGTGTGATCCCGACCTCATCACGATCGGCTGTCCGCACTGTTCGGCTGCCGAACTTGCGAGACTGCGGGATCTGCTTGCTGGTAAGACCGTGACGAAGGAGTTCTGGATCTTCACATCAGGAATAATGCGGGACAGGCACCCAGACCTCGTGACAGGGATCGAATCGAGCGGTGCAAAGGTGATCTGTGACACTTGCATGGTGGTCTCACCGTCCTGCGAACGTTTCAATTGCATAATGGTCACCTCCGGAAAGGCGCTCGCTTATGTTCCGCAGATGTGCGGGTCAGATGCCGTGCTCGGAAGCATCGAGGACTGTGTGAGGTCAGCAGTTACCCCCTGACCCAGCCAGTTCCCAAAACGTCCCCCTTCTTCCACTGCCTGCCTTTGGTCACCCGAACCTTCCGGTTATGTAATCCTCAGTACTCTTCTTCTCAGGAAGCTCGAAGATCTGCTTCGTCTTCCCGAACTCTACAAGCTCACCAAGCAAAAAGAACGCGGTATGATCCGACACCCGGGCAGCCTGCTGCATGTTGTGCGTCACTATAACGATCGTGTACTCGTGCTTTAGCGTGTTGATCAGATCCTCGATCTTCGCAGTCGAGATCGGGTCAAGAGCGCTGCACGGCTCATCGAACAGTATGACTTTGGGCTTCACTGCAAGCGTTCTGGCGATGCAGAGCCGCTGCTGCTGCCCGCCGCTTAAATCGACCGCGGACCGATCCAGAATGTCTCCAACTTCGTTCCAGAGCGCAGAGGCTTTCAAGCTCCCTTCGACGATCCGGTCAAGTTCCTCCTTGTTCCTGAGACCGTGCACGCGGGGTCCGTAAGCGACGTTGTCGTAGATCGACATCGGGAACGGATTTGGCTTCTGGAATACCATCCCGATCTTCTTCCGGAGTTCGACCGCGTCCACGCTGTTGCCGTAGATGTCCGTGCCCTCAAAGAGCAGTTCTCCGGTGATGCGGCAGTCCTTGACCAGATCGTTCATCCGGTTGATGCACCTGATGAACGTAGACTTGCCGCATCCGGATGGCCCGATTATCGCGGTCACCTTCTTTTCAGGCATCGCCATCGAGATGTTCTTTAGCGCCTGCGCGCTGCCATACCATAAATCCAGGTTTCTGCTTTCGATCTCAATTTCTGACATGATGCCTCCCGTAATGCCGCTGGATCGCAACCGCTGCAAGATTGATCACAAGTACCATCACAAGCAGCACAACCGAACTGCCGTAAGCCATTGGATCAGAGATGCCCTCTGATGCAAGGATATAGAGGTGATACGGCAGCGCACGCACCGGATCGAAGAGGGAAGTCGGCATCAGAAGCGATGACCCGGCTGTAAACATGATGACAGCAGTCTCCCCGATCGCTTTTCCGATCCCGAGTATGACCCCTGTCGTGATGCCGGGAACTGCGCTTGGGAGCACCACCCGGCTCACGGTCTGCCATTTCGTCGCGCCGAGCGCAAGACTTGCCTCACGCAGACCGCCCGGCACTGCTTTGAGCGACTCCTCCGAGACCCTGACGACCCACGGCAGTATCATGAACATGAGCGCAAGCCCGCCTGAGATGATCGAGAAACCGAATCCGAGGTAGATTACAAGGAATGCGTATCCGAAGAGCCCGATCACTATCGAGGGGATGCCTGCCAGACACTCGACACCGAAGGAGATGATGCGGGTCACCGCACCTTCATGCGCGTACTCTGCAAGGTATATCGCAGCGCCGATGCCGATAGGGACCGCGGAAAGTAGCGCCACCAGCAGGAGGCAGAGCGTTCCCACGATCGCGGGGAGGATGCCGCCTTCTGCCCCGCTTAACCTCGGTGATTCGAGCAGGAACGAGAGCGTCAACACAGGAATCCCCTGAACCACGATATAACCGAGAATAAACATAAGTGTCAGTATGGATATGGATGCGGAGACCCACAGCATCACCTTTGCTGCCCTGTCTGATGTAGCCGGTGAGATTAATGATGTCATCGTCTGGTACCCATCTTTGATTTCAGTGCTTTGTGCGATATCGCATTCAGTACAGCAACCACGACGAAGAGCACGATCCCTGTCGCAAATAGCGCACTTGCGTGGTCTCCTGTCGCATAACTCATCTCAAGCACGATATTCGAGGTCATCGGTCTTACCGGATCGAGAATATCATAGATCGGAGCCGGGAGTATCGGGGTATTGCCAACGACCATCAAGACCGCCATCGTCTCGCCGATGGAAGTAGCCATTGCGAGTATGACTGCTGCGACGATCCCTGATCGTGCGCTTGGCAGGATCACCTTCCTGATCGTGTGCCAGTGCGTTGCACCAAGCGCAAGCGATGCTTCCTTGTACTCACGCGGAACAGACCTGATCGCATCATCCGAGATGCTGATGATACGCGGAAGCGCCATTATCGCAAGGATGATCGATCCTGCGAGAATGGAGAATCCCCAGCCCCCGAAATGATCCCTGATGAACGGAACCAGCAGCACAAGCCCTACAAACCCGAGGATAACTGACGGGATGCCGACAAGAAGTTCGATTGCATGTTTGAGTATCGATCTTGCCCACGACGGCGCAATCTCGGCAAGAAAGACCGCGCATGCAAGTCCGAGCGGCACTGCTATGATAAGCGACCCTATCGCAACATAGAACGACGCCACAATCATCGGGAAAATCCCGTACGACGGTTCTCCTGCTATCGCGATTGGGTTCCAGTTCATTCCGAGACAGAAATTGGCAATCCCCACTTTTACAAGTACCGGGAGCCCCTCTTTTAAGAGAAAGATGAGTATCAACGCAACGATCAAGACCGCGGTCGCTGCCGAGAGGAAGAGAAGGATTTCGATGATTCTCTCGCTGGTTTTCATTCTCACGTCCGCACAGTTATTTTACAGGTAAGCGACACACGCGAGAAATCGAGTAAAGATGAATTGCCAAGCACCATCCTCTGGGATGTAACGGTTCGTTTCTGCATTTTCGAGATCGCCACCACCACGTAGGCGATCGGTGCACATATACTTTACCTTAATAAGTATATAGGATGTCCGTATGCTATATATCTCTTTTTTTCGTTCGTGCTGTTCCGGGTAACGTTCGGGGCTGCATGGCTTCTCGGATCGGTTCTTAGCCGATCCATTCGTGATTTTCGAGAAGCTTAAAACCCAAAACATCGAAACGTCTTAATAGAACCGCCGCATAACAATCAACACCAAATAGGGAGGCGATCGGATGAGCGTCAAGGGTCTCGACAAGATATTCAAACCAAAGAGCATTGCAGTGATCGGGGCAAGTAACACGAAGGGCTCTGTCGGTTACATGCTACTGCACAACCTGATCGGCGTGGGCTACGAGGGCGTTGTGTATCCTGTTAACAACGTACGCTCAAGCGTCCAGGGGATACACGCGTACGGCAGCATCTCGCAGATCCCGGCACGCATCGATCTTGCGATCATCGCAGTCCCTGCAATGCACGTACCTGATATTCTGGAGGAGTGCGGAGTTGCCGGGGTCGGCGGCGTCATAATAATCTCGGCGGGCTTTAAGGAGATCGGGAAAGAGGGCAGGAAACTTGAGGAACGGATCGGTAAAATCGCAAGAAGTTACGGCATCCGGATCATAGGACCGAACTGTCTCGGGATCATCATGCCGCGCTTTTCCTTAAACGCAAGTTTCGCGCATCTGATGCCCGAGCACGGAAGCGTCGCATTCATATCCCAGAGCGGCGCGCTCTGCACGGCAGTGCTCGATATGTGCGCTCACAGGCATATCGGGTTTAGCGCGTTCGTATCGATCGGCTCGATGCTGGATGTTGACTTTGGCGACCTGATCGACTACTTCGGAATGGATCCGGAAACAGGCAGCATCATGCTCTACATCGAGTCCCTCAAAGACGTGCGCGAGTTCATGAGTGCGGCAAGGCACTTTGCAAAGAATAAACCGATCATCGTCGTCAAGTCAGGCAGGTTCGCAAGATCCGCAAAAGCAGCAGCCTCGCACACGGGTGCCCTTGCCGGCGATGACAACTTCTACGATGCTGCATTTAAGCGTGCTGGCGCAATAAGGGTGCTTGAGATCGAGGACCTCTTCGGATGCTCGGCAGCGCTTGCAGTCCAGACGAGACCGCGTGGACCGCGTCTTGCCATCATCACAAACGCAGGCGGTCCCGGCGTTCTTGCGGCGGACCGGCTGATCGATAAGGGCGGCGTTATCGCAGAACTCTCTGATGAGACTGTGGAAGCTCTGGATAAGGTGCTTCCTCCGTTCTGGAGCCGCGAGAACCCTGTCGACATCCTTGGTGATGCAACGCCTGAACGCTACCGGGACGCGGTTACGTACCTACTTCAGGATAAGAACGTCGATGGCATCATTGTGCTCCTGACACCGCAGGCGATGACTGATCCGGGCGGTGCTGCGAAACTCGTTTCAGAGGTTGCCAGCGGAAATATGCCGCATTACAAGCCGCTTCTTGCGTCGTGGATGGGTGCGGACGCGGTGGAATCCGGAAGAGACATCCTCGAACGAAACAGCATCCCGAATTTTGAGACACCTGAGCAGGCTGTCGATGTCTACCTGCAGATGTACCAGTACACCAAGAACATCGCGTCCCTCTACGAGGCGCCCGGCGACATCGTGAGAACTTTCACCCCGCGGCGGGACGAAGTGAAGAATCTCTTCAGAGCGGTTGCCAGCGAGAAGAGAACCATCTTAACCGAGACCGAGGCAAAATCCGTGCTTGATGCGTACCAGATCCCGGTTGCAAGGATGCTTGTCGCTAAAAGTAGAGATGCGTGCGCCAGTCTTGCAAGCGAGATCGGATTTCCTGTGGCTGTGAAGATCCTCTCGCCTGATGTGACGCACAAGACCGATGTGGGCGGCGTGATTCTCGATGTGGCGACGCCAGAGGATGCGGCGGGCGCGTTTGAGCGCGTGGTTGCAAACACGAAAGCGAGCCAGCCCGATGCCCTGATCACCGGGGCAACGGTCCAGAAGATGATCGATAGGGATCAGGGTTACGAGATCATCATCGGCTCCAAGTTTGATCCCTTATTCGGTCCTGCGATCCTCTTTGGCGCGGGCGGAACCGCTGTCGAACTGTTCAGGGATCTGACACTCGGCTTTCCACCACTGAATCAGGTTCTTGCACGGCGCATGATCGAGGATACCAAAATATACAGCCTCCTGAAGGGATTCCGCGATAAACCTCCTGCGAACATCCTTTTTATCGAGGAGACGCTTGTTAAAATATCGTACATGCTCATAGACTTCCCGGAAATCGTCGAGATGGATATCAACCCGATCTACGTGGACGATAAATCGATCATTGCGCTCGATGCACGCATCATCATCGACCCGAAGAAGGTCGGTACTGTGATACCACCTGGAAAGCACCTCATCATCAGCAGATACCCGACGAAATACCAGCAGAAGTGGGTCAACAAGGAAGGAATCGAGATCGTGCTCAGGGTGATCCGCCCGGAGGATGAGAAGCTCTGGATCGATCTCGTGAATTCATTCTCCAAGGAGACTGTGCGATACCGGTTCTTCGGACCGCAGTCCTTCGACCACAGCATGGCTGTACGGTTCTGCAACATCGACTACGACCGTGAGATTGCGATTGCGGCGTTCGTAAAAGAGGATGGCGAGACCCGGATGGTCGGCGTTGGAAGACTGATCACCGAGCCTGGTGAAGAGACTGCTGAGTTCGGGGAGGCGGTCACAGACCGGTGGCAGGGACGCGGGGTCGGCGGGAAACTGCTGGATATGGTGATCGATGTCGCAAGAGACTTCAGGTTACGGCGGATATGGGGCGAGGCACTATCTGATAACCAAAACATGCTCGGGTTATGCGAAAGCCGCGGTTTTGCGATAGAGCCGGAGCGGGATCATGGAATGGTGCGTGTGACGCTGGAGCTTTGAGGGGCTGCCATGGCTTATGCCGCTTGCAATCTTTTCCCCATCTTTCAAAGATCCGCTCAAAACCGACGTCACGATCCAGTGACCCAAGGATGGAAGTTACAGACAACATTTAATAACGACCACGCCATAAGACTAAACTCCGAATTGCTGGAATGTGACTGTGAAAAGAGCAGTTGAACCAGAAAAGGTGAAATAATAATGGCAAAATCGTTTTACGGATATATAAGAGACGCATGGAAGAATCCGGACCAGACGTACGTACGCGAGCTCAGGCAGCAGCGTCTGCAG
This sequence comes from Candidatus Methanogaster sp., assembly GCA_013572355.1. Classification (GTDB taxonomy): domain Archaea; phylum Halobacteriota; class Methanosarcinia; order Methanosarcinales; family Methanogasteraceae; genus Methanogaster_A. The sequence goes on along the minus strand of QBUV01000091.1, from coordinate 59,333 downwards.
GAATGGCGCAGGGATAATAGCTTTACCCGGGTCGAACGACCGACGCGCATCGATCGCGCACGCTCGCTTGGATACAAGGCGAAGGAAGGTATCATTGTGGTGCGTGCAAGGGTGCGGCGTGGCGGAAGGCGCAAATCGAGATACATACGTGGACGAAGGACGAAACGGATGGGGATGCGCAAGATAACTGCGAAAAAGAGTATACAGTTGATCGCAGAGGAGCGCACAAGCAGAAAATACATCAATATGGAAGTTCTGAACTCGTACTGGGTTGGCGATGATGGAAAACATATATGGTACGAGGTCATACTGGTCGATCCGCACCATCCTGTGATCAAAAGCGATTCGCGCCTCAACTGGATCTGCAATGTTCGAGGCAGGGCAGAGCGGGGCTTGACCAGTGCCGGGCGGAAGTCGAAGGGACAGCGAGGGCGCGGCAAGGGCACAGAGAAGACAAGACCGAGCGTCGGTGCGCATCTTGGAAAGCGGGGTTAATCCGCTTTCCCACATCATGCAACCCCTGTATGCAACCGGGTATTACGATTAATCTGGTGAGATAATGGATACCGTCGCCGCTACAATCAAGGGCGTATACATGGTTGGCAGCCCGAAGCAGATGTCGCCAGTGGTACTGCTTGCCAACGGCGACAGCATAATGCCGATCTTTGTCGGTCATGCAGAGGCGATGTCGATACACCTTGCGCTGCGAAAAGAACGGTCGCCGAGACCCCTGACCCATGATCTCATAGTCTCGCTGATAAGTGAACTCGGCGGCAAGGTGGAACGCATCCTGATCGATGATCTGGACGAGGGTACATTCTATGCGCGGCTGGTCATCGATGCAGAGGACTCTCATAAGGAGATCGACGCCAGACCAAGTGACTGCATAGCGATCGCGGTGCGGACGGACTCGCCGATCCATGTGCGCAGGAGTCTCTTTGATCAGGTTGCGGTCGAGTCCAGCGAACTCGAGGGCGTGAGCAGCCTTGATGAGTACCTCCAGTGATCCATGATGCCTACGATGCGGCAGGATATCACGCGATTTGTACGGCAGGAGGTGCAGGGCTGCGCTCCATGCACACATGGCGGCAGGATAGCAGAGTATACGGATACATACCCGCCGATGATCGATTTCAGCGCAAATCTGAATCCGATGGGTATGCCAGATATCCCGGTCGCGATCCGGGAGATCGAGGGAATTTTTCATTATCCTGACAACAACTATCCCAAATTGAGAGCCGTATCCGCTGATTTTGTTGAGGCGTGTTCAGGGACAAACGGCACTACCCGGATCACGGCAGAGAACATCGTGCCTGCAAACGGCTCGTCAGAACTCATCCGGCTCTTTGCAGAGACGGTGATCGAGCGCGGTGATCGCGTGATCATCCCTGCACCCACATTCGATGAATACGCGTTCCAGTGCCGGCTCTTCGGTGCAGACGTGCAGTACCACGATTATCCAGAGATTCTCGAACTTTCATCCGACCAGATCTCGGATGCGAGCGCTATATTCCTGTGCAATCCAAACAATCCGACAGGAGACCTGATCGCAGGGGGCGATGTGAGGCGACTTTCAGACCGCTGCTCTGATAACGAAACGTTCCTCTTTGTGGACGAGGCGTTCATAGAACTCTCAGATCCCGCCCAATCGGTTGCTCATGCCGTCTTTGACTCGGATTTCGTAGTCGTGTCGAGATCGCTTACGAAGGTGTTTGCGGTGCCGGGACTGAGACTTGGCTTCGGGATCGCATCAACAGGGGTTGCCGAACTGCTCAACCATGCACGGCTCGTCTGGAATGTCGGTGCGCCTGCCGAGGCGATCGGGAGGGAGATGATGGGTGCATGCATAAAAGGGGACTATCTCAAGCGTTCGATTGCCTTGATACAAAAGGAGCGGCGGTATCTCATGGAAGCGTTCACGAGTCGCGGGTTCTCCCCTCATGAAAGCACTGCCAACTTCATTCTCGTCGATATCAGCAGTACAGGCATGGATTCGCAGGAGATGGTAAGGAGAATGGCGGGCAACGGGATACTGGTCAGGGACTGTGCAACGTTTCAGGGTCTGGACCGGCGGTATGTCAGGGTGGCTGTCCGGACGAGGGAAGAGAACCGGATGCTGATGCGGGCTATCGATGCGGTGACCGGGGTAGGCAGACATGGTTGAAACAGTAGTTTAAAATCGCGATTTACATACCGTAAGTAGATTCAAACCCACTTCACATACCTATTCCTCTACCAAAAACTCCGCCCCTTCAATCCTTCCGCTTCACGGTGGCAAAGTATATGATAGCGCACCATGGAATCCCGACGATGAGCAGTATCGTCCACATACGCTTTGGATTCGGCATCTCGGAGTGGAATTCAAGTTCATGACGTTTCAAGCAGTCCATCAGCATAACAGCCCAGAACCCAAATAACAGCACAAGTACTGCTATGGTGCTGTATAGCTGGATCGGAATCTCACTCACAAACTCACGCCCAGTTCCCTGATCCACTTGTTCAGCCGGGCGCATCTGACAGGATCGCATTCATCGATACATCCGACGCACGGATCAAACTTCCCCCCTGCTATCAGCAGTTCATATTTCCTGACTCCGCCTGTGAACCTTAGCAGGTATGTCCGGACGCTACCTGTCGTCACCAGTTCGCGTCTTGCCACTTTTGCGTCCAGTAGTGTGCGGACGATGCGCGCACATCTTCTGCCGTCAACCCCGAGTTCCAGCCGCAGCTGGTTCTGCAATATTCCGTCTTTGCCGCGACGTATCAATCCAAGTGCGCGCTCTTCGATCTCTTCCATCAAACGATCTCCGTTTTTATTCGACCGGGACGATTAGAATGATGTTATTGCCACGAAGGACGACCGATCCGAGAGAACGAATCCGCTCTCCGTCAGCAATCTCCACAGTATCCAGCAGATGCAGATTCAGGTAGTCGTCCACGCTCTCGAGTTCGCCCTCGAGAAGGTGCACATCGCCTTTCATCTCAACCTGTACTCTGGACCCGATCATGCTCTGAACTTTCTTTGTTGGAAACAAGATAACTCCTCTTTAATTAAATTCCGCTAATTTCGTACGATTCGAGTATTACTTCCTCGCTCGGATACCCGGTGTGGTATGTCTTTCCGGTATCGAGATCGTTGACCGTGATCTCGGCTGGCGCAAATATGTCCATCTCGATCCTGGAAAAGTCGTATCCTGCGCACTCAAATGTCTTGTAAAACGGCTTGCCATAGTCCTGCGAGGTCCTGGCAGGCACCTGTTTGAAGATCTCCTCCTCAAATCCCCTGGTGGCAAGCACCACCGATCCGTAGTAGATTATGCTGTCGTTTGTCGCGCCTATCGCACGCATCTCGTCAAGCATCACCGGAGCGATCGGCGCGGTTCCTACTGCACGCTCTATCTTTCTCGTATCAAATCCGAGATCATCCAGCCTGCGGATCGCAGTCTCGATCACGCGCCCTGATACCTGCACCGACCCAACGATGCACGCTGTCGGCGCAACCAGTGCAAAGACATCCGAGGTAGCAACCCCGCAGCTATCAGCGATGAACTGCATAACCTCATCGTCTGGCAGTTTGTTCGATTCGAGCACGATGACCGCGCAGTCGGCATCGTCATGATATGCGATCCTCTCAAAGAGTGCTGCCGGCGTCTGCGAAAGCGCACGCGCAGGTCCCGAACCCATCGCAACATACTTCCCGACACAGATCTGCCAGCCTGCGGTCTGTGCGCCGAGAGATGCGATGCAGGGATGATCAGTAACGACATCAACGAATGCAAGCGGCACGTTACCGACGCTTCGCACACGAAGTGTTGCAGTCCCAAGCCCGCCCATGCACGCATCAGTAAATGCAAGCCCGGCTTCATAACTCCCTGCTACCTCGACACCACAATCGATGATCGTAGCGCCATTGTCAAGCGTATGCGCTTTGATCTTAAACTCCTCGCTTAAGTCGATCATCTCCTCCACGATGTCCAGTGCAGTCTCGTTCACAGATAGCATATCAGTCACTCCGCGATATTATACAGTACAATCATATAATCATATCGCTTGGATGAGGTGTCACGTCATCTGGTGTTACTACGGTTTTAAATATTTTACATGACCGTTTTTATCACGAATGCACACGTTTGGACGAATAACACGAATTTATCAGTGTCGATTCGTGACATTCGTTTATTCGTGCCCATTCGTGATTGATTCGACACCACGCAATGTGGCACTCTCCTGTGGATAGCCCCGGGCGGATTTGAACCGCCGTCGCAGGTTCCAAGGACCTGCAGGCTTGACCGCTACCCTACGGGGCTTCGTGTGGCTGTAACTTATAGATTGTACGGTGTTATATTAAGGTGGTATGTCGGATGCGGAAGTGTGTGGTACGACCGTACTTTTCGGTACTATCCTGATCTTGGTGGATATTATGGTACAGGTTCTTTTTACTTTTCAGAACGCTTTTAATACCACACAACCAATAGATCAACGATGACAGGGCAGGAGCATACAGGTAGCGCGAAAACAGAGAAATCGGACATGGATGATAAAACCGGGAAGATTGGAGCGTCGATCGATGATAGGGCGGATCGAGAGAGTCGGATCGATGATAGACACCTCGACACCAATATGCCCCCCCGACCCATTCCCGCGCCGCTATCCCCAACGCCCCAGACACCCCCTCCACACTCGCCGCCTCCGCAGACCCCCATCTCGCCGGTCTCGCCCACTCCACCACCAAAAGGAGGTTCATCGAGAGGATTCCTCGTTTACATTGCAATCGTGCTTTCGCTGATCCTGATCATTGGAGTGAGTCTTGCAGTGATCTTTGGTGGCGTTGATCTGCACGGCGTCTATACTGACAAAGATCAGGTTGCAGTGATCTATGTGCAGGGAATGATGATTACAGGCGGAATACCTGATGGATTCGGGGTTTCAACATCAGAAAATGTCTGCAAGCACTTGAGACTTGCAGCAGATGATGATAATGTAAAAGCGATCGTTCTGCGGGTAAATAGCCCGGGCGGCTCGGTAGCAGCATCGCAGGAGATCAAAAGGGAGATTGAGAAGGCGAAGGAGGCGAAGCCGGTGGTGATCTCGATGGGTGATGTCGCTGCAAGCGCTGCATACCATATCTCAGCGTCTGCCGACCGGATCGTTGCGAATCCAGGCACCATCACAGGTAGCATCGGCGTGATATGGGTCTTTGAGAACAAGAGCGGATACTACGACGAGGAAGGGATTGAGCACTGGGTTGCAAAATCCGGGGAATTTAAGGACATGGGCGCTGACTGGAGAAACCTGACTGTGGACGAGCAGGCGTATGCCGATGAAGTCGTGATGGAGGTCTTCTCAATGTTTGTGGACGATGTCGCTGCCGGCAGGAACATGACCCGGGAAGAGGTGTTGAACCTGTCAGATGGGCGGATATATACCGGTACGGCGGCTATGGATCTCGGTCTGGTGGATGAGACCGGTAATATGTATGATGCCATCGATATAGCAGCAGAACTCGGAAATATCACGGGAGAGCCCACGATCACGTATATGAACAAACCATCGCTCTCCCAGTTGTTATTCGGAGGCGAAGAAAGTATGGAAGATATCAGTCCGTATACAGTCCCTGGCTTTCCTGGTTCAGTACGATCTGCTCGACCGTGCCTATATGGATTATACATGCCTGATCCCGCCGATGTGCCGGCTGGAAGTCATAAGTGAGGGACTCGCGCTGCGGGCATACGCATTCGATCACCTGTAGCAGTACGATCGCCTCGGCACATCCCTTAATCATCCCGATTTTTTTATCCACGATCTGGCACGCATCCCGAAATGGACAGGTGCTGCCGATCTCAAGCCTGACAGCGCCACCCGGTGCCGTGGTTATGCTGAAGTCGTGCACATCCGGAGTGAACTCGGTGAAATGGTGGATCGCATCCTCTGGCCGGTCAAACCTGCGCGACATATCCATGCCCAGCTCCTGCATCCAGATCAGGGTCGCCTCCCTGATGATCGGGTCAAAGAGCACGCGCGCGTCTCGGAACCGCTGATACGATACCTTCGCCACGGCTGCGACCAGTGCATGGCATGATAGCCCTCTGGAATTTGTGCACTCGGTTTCATTCATACACATCAACCCCACACTTACATAGTATAAAACTTCTCATCGATCATAAATATTGGGGTCAAACCGGGGGCCATGATTGTGAAGTTACCCTTGGCGGGGCTGATTTTAGGTGATGCCCCATGCCCCGCAATCATTCATTGCCGGATAAAATCTCCCCGACGTTCGGACAAGCCCCGATCTCCGCAAGGAGCGGATGCTTCCATTCGCAGACGACCGTAAACCTTGCATTGGGATTGAGTCTGATCAGGCGAAGCACATTTCCGAGCGCAACCGAAGCCGCCTCGTAATCCGGTTCTGACAACTCAGGCACCTCTGCATTGAACGGATACGTCTCGACAAGTTCCACAGGATACGCGCCAAACGGCGCTTTCAGATTGAGCACGTGATCGAACCGATCCGCCCCTCCCCCAACTTTCCGTGTGCGAATAAGCACGGTTCCGTCCAGATCGAACCGGTCGAGCCGCTCACCAAACCTGCGCACCTCTGCCCGGGATGCGGATTCGCTCCCGCAGTAGAAGAACGTCGACTTCTGGATCGGATCGAACCTCTCGATCCAGTCCGTATGACAGATGGCACGCTTGAGCCCGTCGAGCAGTCTCGGATGCGCCCTGCACCTGCGCTCGACGAGTTCCCAGAGGTTGCCCTCGATGATGCACTGTTTTATGAGACGGATCTCCTCAAACGTCGCATACAGGTTGTGTTCTGCAAGAGAAATGTGATTTCCGCTTGCAAATTCAGCTCTCAACTCATCTGCGGTATGCGATACGCATACAGGGCAGGAACATGGGAGATACTTAAGATCAGCCAGATGATACGTCCCGTCAGCGGTGAGATACCGCCCGTCCCTCGCATAGAGCGCATACGCTGCCGAATCGAAGAGATCGCATCCAAGCGCGACAGCAAGCGCAAACATCGCAGGATGCCCTGCGCCAAAGAGATGGACAGGTGCCGCCGGAGAGAGCCCCTTCTTCGATGCCACGATCACATCCACCATATCAGCGAACCGGTAGTTCACAAGCAGCGGCACAACCGCACCTATCGGGTAGACGTCAAAGCCCGTCTCAGAGAGCGAGCGTGCACATTCGTACCGCAGATCGGGATGGGTTGATCCCTGCACGGGGCCTGCGAGGAGCATAGAGCCATCCAGCCCGTCTGATCCCATAAGCCGGTGTGCCGCCTCGCACCGCTCAAGCGTCGTCTTCATCTCCGACCCGGCGCGATCGTGTGACACATCAGGCGGCGTCGGGATGTCAAGCGGCACACCGATGTCAGAGCCGATCATCTGCTGGAAGCGGACGATCTCCTCTGAAGAGATATCGATGTCGTGGTACACTGACAACTGGTACGATCCCGAATCGGTCATGATCGCACCATCGAAATCGAGCAGGGAATGCACACCCCGGTCCAGCGCATGTTCTTTCAGTAGAGGGTTCTGGTAGATGATGTACGCGTTGGTGATCACGATCTCTGCCCCGAATTTTGTGAGTTCGGACGCGGGTATCATCCGTATGTTCGGGTTTACCACAGGCATGACTGCCGGGGTCTCGATTCTCCCGTGCTTGGTATGCAATCGCCCGATCCTGCCTGCTGAGTCCTTGTGTGTAATCTCGAAGTGGGACATGATGGTGGTAGCGTCTATCGTTAAACGTCTTATCTTCTCCTGTGCACAGGCCTAACACAGTCTCCGGATCAGGGATGGCAGGATACGGAGCATGAACAGCAAGTTTAATCCCGTATCCGGCATCATATCATCACCATGCCTGAACCACAGACCCTGCGATGTGAATGCGGCGCGCTGACTGTGCCAACGACTCTCAACCGATACGGTAGAGATGTAAATGGATCGCAGTGCCCGGTTTGCGGCAAAATTTACGTGGATGCCGATGAGTTCAACCGCGCACTCGAATCGTGGGTCGCGAAGCAGTGCTGCCGATCTGACAAGCCCTGCTAAATATTAGATTCGTCTGCCACGCCGTCCGCCCTTTGCCATGGTGCCGTCGTGCGCCAGCGGTGTCACATCCTCGATCTTTCCGATGCGTATTCCGGCTCTCGCGAAAGCACGTACAGCCGCCTGCGCGCCCGGTCCGGGACTTCGCTGCTTGTTGCCGCCCGGCGCCCTGATCTTGATGTGCACGCCTGTAAATCCTTTATCCTTCAATTGATCCACTATCTGACCAACGATCTGCATTGCGATGTACGGGGAGCCCTCGTCCCGCGCCACCTTGGTGACCATGCCGCCTGATGACTTTGCGATAGTCTCAGCCCCGGTCATGTCGGTGACCGTGATCAGTGTATTGTTAAACGATGAATGTATGTTCGCAACAGCCCATTTCTGTTCTGCCATCTTCATGCCTCCTTGTTCAGTATGCTATCCCCTTCCTTAACTCTGGTCGGGCGCTCAGGGTGCATTTCATGCGAAATCGGAGAGTTCTTGTAATAGTCGATCAGCATCTCTTCTTCCTTTGATACGGTGTAACTCGGTACCGTCGTTCTGCGCCCGGATATCGAAACGTGTCCGTGCGTGATGAACTGCCGCGCCTGACGCATACTGTGCACAAGCCCCTGCCGGTACACCTGTGTCTGGAGACGCCGTTCGAGGATATCCCCGATCTCAAGACTCAATATAGCGTCCAGATCCGCATCAGTCTTCAGGACCCCGTAACGCTGCAACCGCGCGATGATTTGGTCTGCCTCATTTTTCGTATGTCCGGCAAGTTCTCCCTTTGCTGCGGATTCGGCGAGCAATCTGCGTGCAGCGCGCCTGTACTTACGAAGAATGTTCTCAGCAGTCCAGACCTCCCGCTTGTTCCGAAGCCCGTAAGTCTTGACCAGTTCACTCTCGAATGCGAGTTTCTCTGCCCGCCATGGATGTCTTGGCGTGCTGTATGTTTTATGATATTTGCGTGGATGTCCCATGAATTCACCTACTTCACTATGCGTTTCCTGCTGACGCCAACCGTGGCACCGCTTCTCCCTGTCGACCGTGTCCGCTGTCCGCGAACCCTTAAGCCCCGCTCATGCCGGATTCCGCGGTAGCTGCGGGTCTTCTTCATGATGTTGATATCCTCGTCCACAGATAACCCAAGATTCACACCGATGATATGTTTATCTTCGCCGGTCAGGAAGTCCCGCCTTCGATTCAGCATCCATGTCGGAACCGCACTTTCAAAATTCGCGATTGCCTGCTTGAGTTTTTCGATTTCAGCATCACCCAGTGACCCTATGATCGATGTCGGATCTATCCCGGCACTGTCTGTGAGAATCCTTGATGTCCGCCTACCAACGCCCTTTAATCCGGTGAGCGCGTACTGAACCGACCGGTGTCCATCCAGATCAGCGTTTGCGATACGTACAAGATGTTTTATCTCTGCCGTTTCTTCCGGCGTTTCTTCGATGTCAGTCATTATGGTTCTTTTGGGCGGCTATATGTAAATAAAGTATTTGGTGCCGCGGGGGTCAAGTTGCCAGGGGTATTAAATGACCCCGGGGCTCAGACATGGTTGGGTTTTATGCCTTCGGCGCTGCTTCGCTTGTGCTCGCAGTCACGAATGCCGCGAATCGAGTAAATCGGCGGAAAACACTCGGATTTTCAAACATTGCCCCGATTATACAAAACCCGCAGTCTCAAAACCCTTATATGCCGCCCCTCAAAAGAGTAAACCGGGTCCAAGTTGGGGGATGATACGTAAATTCCTGACCGACTGGAATCCGGACTATTACACTTGCACAGAACCATGGCACTTAGAAGAACAAAGATCGTCTGCACCACCGGACCAGCCACTGAATCCGAGGAATCCCTGCGCCAGCTGATCGGACACGGCATGGACGTCTGCCGGCTCAACATGTCGCATGGCACGCATGAGTGGCATGCGAGACAGATACATATAGTACGGGCACTTTCGCAGGAGCAGAACCGTGCCGTCGCCATCATGCTGGATATCCAGGGTCCGAAGATCAGGACTTCCCGGGTACAGGGCGGAAGCGTCCTTCTACGCGCTGGAGATGATCTGACCATCCATTCCAGCGATATAATCGGGGATGCGCGTCATATCGGCGTGAGGTATCCACTCTTTGCCAAAGAGGTGTCAGAGGGTCAGACGATCCTGATCGATGACGGCAGGATCAGAATGGTGGTCGCGGGTACTGATGGGGAGTGTGTCGATGCGAAGGTCATTGTCGGAGGCGTTCTCACCGATAAGAGGGGGGTAAGCGTCCCGGAGGCGCATTTTTCAGTACCGAGCGTCACTGAAAAGGACAAAACTGATCTCTCCTTCGGAATAGGACACGATGTCGATTACATCGCGGTTTCATTTGTGAGAAGGGCGCCTGATATCTCCGGCGTCAAGCAGATGATCCATGAGCAGGGGGCAGATATCCCGGTCATTGCCAAAATCGAGACAAAAAAGGGGCTTGACAATTTTTCAGAGATACTGAAGGTGGCGGATGGGATCATGGTGGCGAGAGGGGACCTCGGAGTAGAGATTCCGATCGAAGAGGTACCTATTACACAGAAGAGGCTCATCAAGGAGTCCAATGCATCAGGCAAGCCTGTTATCACAGCCACCCAGATGCTTGAATCGATGATCCATGATGCGATCCCGACCCGCGCCGAGGCGACAGATGTCGCAAACGCCATACTGGACGGGACTGATGCGATCATGCTCTCAGGGGAGACTACGATCGGGGACTATCCGATCGAGAGCCTTGTTATGATGGACCGGATCGCAAGAACGACCGAGTCTGCTGGCTGGCGAGTACGCACGGAAGCAGACGCCGATGCGACCGGACTCTCGATAAAACGCAGCATCGGGCGCGCCGTCTGCCAGCTTGCATGCGATCTGAATGCCGCAGCGATCATCACCACCACGTACTCGGGAAGCACGGCAACGGTCGTCTCGATGTACCGCCCGGAAACTCCGATCATCGCGATAACACCGGACGAGGCGACATTCCGAAGACTTGCGCTTGTATGGGGCGTTACCCCGCTTAGAATCCCTGTGGTGGGGACGACTGATGAGGCGATGGATGCATCGGTGCGATCCGCGATGGATGCTGGCTTCGTGAAGGCGGGGGACCGGGTGGTGCTAACGACCGGAGTGCCGATCTTCGTTGCCGGAACCACCAACCTGATCAGGGTGCTTGTGGTGGAGTGAGAATGGGAAACGAATCCCCGGTTTTCGAGATTTTTGTAAACGATTGACCACACCCCACCCACCTGAACCATATACATTAAATATGGTCGTCAGCGTAATGTAACACCCTGCACCGATATGCTGTATGTTGCCGGGGTGGCAGAGCGGACTAACGCGGCAGGCTCGAGACCTGTTGTTCCCTTGGAACACTTGGGTTCGAATCCCAACCCCGGCGTGATCTCACATTTTCGCATCAAAACCCTTTCCCACCTACAAGGAGATAATTAATCATGAAACTCGTTGTACTGCGGATCGGACACCGCCCGGTGCGGGACAAGCGCATAACCACGCATGTGGGCTTGACAGCGCGTGCGCTTGGTGCTTCCGGGATGCTCCTTGCAGCAGATGACCCCAAAATCAAGGAGAGTATCGATGACGTGACTGGAGCATGGGGCGGGGACTTCTTTGTCGAGATCGGTGTCAACTGGAGAGAGGCGATCAAGCAGTGGAAGGGGCAGGGCGGCATGGTTGTGCACCTCACGATGTACGGCTTGAATCTGCCTGATGTGGCATCTGAGATGCAAAACCGCGATCTCATGATCATCGTCGGCGCTGAAAAAGTACCTCCAGCCATCTACGATCTCGCGGATCTGAATGTTGCAGCAGGAAGCCAGCCCCATTCAGAGGTGGCTGCGCTGGCACTGCTTCTCGACCACTTACAGGAAGGGCGCGAACTTGCAAGGACGTTTGAGGGCGAAAGACGCGAGATCGTTCCGATGCGGAAAGGAAAAATGGTTATTGAGATGACCTGACGCAGGATCGATGATCGGGCGCGTCACATCCCTACTACGCCCCTACCAGAACATATCGACCGCCTTTCTAACAGCATCCCTCGAGCCCATGAACGTGACCCGATCGCCGCTTTCGATGACCAGATCGCCGTGCGGGATCAACGTTGCATCGCCCCTCCGAACCAGCACGATCAGGACGTCAGTAGGAAGCTGGAGATCCCTTACCGGCATTCCGATCATCTCCTGATTGGCTACCGGTATCTCGATGATATCGCCCCGTTCGCCGAGTTCGTACATCGAGAAGAGACTCGGGTGCGTGATCAGATTATCCAGGATCGAGGCTGCCGACGTGATCGGGCTCATCGACCTGATGCCGAGATCGCGGAATGTGGACAGGTTCTTCGGGTCATTGACCCGCGCGACGAGTTTGTTCTCCCCGAACCTGAACTTGTTCTTTGCGACTTGACAGACGAGCAGGTTCACGCCATCCTGATCGGTGGTCGCGACAAGATATCTGGCGTTTTTGATGCCTGCCTTCGTAAGGACTGCCACGTCCCCGGCATCCCCCTCTACCGCAGGCACCCCGAGTTCCTCCACGCGCCGGCAGTTTTCGGGATCTATATCGACCACGACCACGTTCTCGCCTCTCCGGATCAGGCGGTGTGCGAGCGTGCATCCGACACCGCCGCCTCCGACAATTAGTATCTCCATTGGTATCACCCCAAGTGCTCTTGCAACGGGCCTTGCAGATATGCCAGTCAATGTTACTGTGATGATAATGCATATAAATACAAGACCCATGATGGTATTGCCCGCTTCTGTATCAGCAAGTTCGATTGCGAAGTATGTCGCCATCGATGCAGGCACAACTCCACGAGGTCCTATCGCGGATATGAACAACCGCTCCCTCCACCGCAGTTGCGAATACGCTGTCGATGCAAAGACCGCAACCGGCCTCACGATAAAGATCAGGGCGGCAGCAACAAGTACACCATTTAGCCCGATGGACCGGATGCTGTCAAATCTTAGCATTGCAGCAAGAAGAACAAAGATTATCGATAGCAGAATGATCGATAAATCGCTTTTGAATTCTTGAATCTCCTTTTTGTTCGGTATATCTGACGCGCCTACGCATATTGCGGCAACCGCCACCGCAAAGATTCCGGTCTCGTTTAAGATCAGTTCTGCAACCGTGTATGTGATCAGGACCGTGGAGATGGTGGTAATGTTCGACAGTTCACTGGTGATGGCATGGATCCGGGGTAGTGCAAACACGCACAATAGCCCGCCAGCCAGCCCGACTGCCCCACCGGTCGCGATCCTCATGAGAAACATGGCAATCCCGTATCCCGGGTGCGGGTATGGTGTCACGATCCATTCAAAAATAAGGGCAGCAAGAATTATACTGACTGCATCGTTAAATATGCCCTCGACCTCCAGAATGCTTCGCACCCTATTGTTCGCCCGTACCGCCTTCATCAACGGTACAATGACGGTTGGACCTGTCGCCGCCACCAGCGCGCCGAAGAGGAGCGCGAACTCCCAGTCAAGCCCTGCCAGTTCATGAGCTGCAACAGCGCCGCCGATCATGGTGATCAGTACGCCGATGCTGATCAGCGCAAGGACGCTTCCTGAGACCCTGCGGATGTGCCTGAGATCGACGTTGATGCCGCCGTCGAATACGATGATCACCACGGCAAATGTGATGATCAAGTTCAAGCCATCGCCATACAGCCACGGATCGATCAATCCCGCGCATTCCGGTCCGAGCAGTATCCCTGCCGCAAGCAAGAATACGATGCTCGGCATCCGTGTGAGTCTGCTGACCATCTGTGCGATGATGCCCACCGCAAGGACTATCGCAAAGACTGCAAAGATGTGGATCGGATCCATGATTCGCCCGTTACCCTTTTGTCTTTGGTATTGGGCGGCAACGATATAAGGAGTTATGGCGCCTATCCCGTGGCTTTTCAATTTCTTCTGGGTGGAATGGGTTATGGCAAAGAAGATTAACCACAGAGGGCGCGGAAGTGCACAGAGAGTTGCTTTTTTCTCGGTGTCCTCTGTGCTCTCTGTGGTTTTCTGAACTCATTCCAGAAGATAATAAAAAGCCCCCGTCCCGACTCGCCTTCTCCACGATTGTGCGCCACCATCGGCCTCGGTGGATTTAATACCGCATGAGTAGATTAGGTATCCGTACAGTACTGGAATCTGAAATAGCATCATGGACGACGCAACCGGAGAAGAGACGGATATACCGCACGGGGCTGCGATATCCGGGACTGCATCTGATTATGGAAATGGTGAGTGGCAGGTTTTCAACATGCCCATAACAACGAAACCATTAGCCGTCCGCATAGTTGCTACCTGAAGGATATTCTAAGAAACATGACACAAGAACTCAAACACTGCACAAGAAGCATGAAAGACCTGTTGATCGATATGAAGGACACATCCGAGTTGATGATGGACCTTGCATACTCTGCCGTGATCTATGACGACAAGGAGATTGCAACAGAGGTTATCCGCCTCGAAGAGAAGATGGATACCCTTGGCTATTACATGATGATATCAGCGATGTTAAGCGCTCGAAGGATTGAGGAGGCAGAAGCCCTTGCAGGCGTGCTGCAGGCTGGCGCAGCAGCCGAGAACATCTCGAATGCAGCAGGTGATATCGCAAAGATCACACTCCTCGATCTCGGGATACCTGTTGAACTGAAACCGGATCTGCGTGGCGCAGAGGAGACAATTGCAAGCGCAACGGTCAGTCCGGAGTCGCCGATGGCAGGACGGACACTCGGGGAGATCGAACTCGATACCGAGACCGGCATGTGGCTGATTGCGATCAGGCGGGAAAGAAACTGGATATATGATCCTGATCATAGCACGCTTGTGAAGGCCGGCGATGTCGTCTTTGCACGCGGGCATGATGAGGGTGTGCCGCTCTTCATGGAGTGCGCAACCCGCAAGCGTTACGCGCGAGCCAGAGTCGAGCCGGAACGCGTACTTGGTGATCTCGACCGCGCGGTTGACCTGATCGTGGAGATGAAGAACATGTCCGAACTTGCGGTCGGGCTTGCATATTCTGCAATGCTTTTTTATAATAAAGAGATCGCAGAGGAGGTGCGCTACATCGAGGATAAGATGGACGGCATGAAGTACGAACTCCAGCACTGGGTGCTCGAATCGGCAAAAAATATCGAGGACGTGGATAAACTCAGGGGGCTCCTGCATCTCGCCAATGCCTCAGAAGCGATCTCTGATGCGGCTTACGACATCGCAGACGTGGTGCTTCGGGAGATCGAGCCGCATCCGATCATGGCGATTGCCGTGCGCGAGTCTGACGAGGTGGTCACCAAGCTACAGATCGCACCGGGTTCTGAGGTTGCCAGGAAGTCGCTTGGCGAACTCAAGCTCGAGACCGAGACCGGTGTGCACATCATGGCAGTCAAGCGGGGGGATCGATGGATTTACAGCCCCGGCGCAAAAACAGTGCTCTGCGCAGGCGACATGCTCATCGCAAGGGGCACGATGAGCGGAGAGGAACTCTTAATCGAGATGTGTTCGTGACCGTGCCCAGGGATTTGGGGGGTGCGCCTGTCTGTCTGGACAGAAAAATGAGGGGGGTGCGGTCATCCCCTGTCAGTCATATTCCCTACTCTTATCCCTGCCGCCGCATCAGGTATGCAATTGCAAGCAGACCCGCGACTGCGAACACGCCCCCGAATCCAGGTCCTTCACTTTTCGGACTCTTCGCAGGAGTTTGCGTCGTTTCCGCTGTTTGCGTCGTTGGTGACACGGTCGCAGCGACGCGGGTAGGCGTGGCAGTGGCGCCTACCTGCAGGATAACGAGACCTTTACCACCATCAGCTACGTATGCATAGTCGCCTGACACGGCAACGGCATGAGCATCCCCGTCGGTGTCATAACTTCCTGCAAGCTCTGGTGCTTCAGCGTCGCTGACATCCACGATTGCAAGACCATTATCCGTATCGGTCACATACGCATAGTCGCCCGACACGATGACAGTCTCCACATGGGGTGTGGCGTCGTAAGTTCCTGCAAGCTCTGGCGCGCCCGCGTCGCTGACATCCACGATTGCAAGACCCTCCGATCCGCTGGCTACGTACGCATAGTCACCTGACACAGCAACACCCACAGACCACCCTTCCAGGTTATAACTTCCTGCAAGCACGGGTTGTTCCTTGTTGCTGACATTCACAATCACAAGCCCGTTGTTATAATCGACTACGTACGCATAGTCCTCTGATACAGCAACACCATACGTATCTCTTGCGACTCTGTAACGTCCTACACACACTGGTTCCTCCTTGTCGCTGATATCCACAATCACAAGACCATTACTACGATCTGCTACGTACGCATAATCTCCTGACACGACAACAGCACGTGCATATCCCCTGACATCGTAATTCCCTGTGCGTACTGGTTTCTCCTTGTCGCTGACATCCAGAACCACAAGACCGTCGTACTTATCAGTTACGTACGCATAGTTACCCGATATCGCAACAGAACATGCATCTTCTACCGCGTCGTAACTTCCTGCAACCACTGGTGCCTCCTTGTCGCTGACATCCACAATCACAAGACCATTAGTCTCATCGATTACGTACGCATAGTTACCTGACACAGCAACGTAACTTGCAATTCCGGTGTCGTAACTTCCGATAAATGTCACATCCTCTGCAACCGATATCGCACCCGCGTTCGTCACAAACATCGCAGCAGCTATGAGCATTAATACTGTCATTCTGCTACCAGTCATGATACCACCTCTCGCGATCCTCTCGCATAGTCAGCTCCGCGGTCGTTGTCCACATACCATGTTGCAGTCGTCCTTATCAGCGCATGAACTAAAGCGCAAGTCCCGATCGGCAATATTTCCATTTTCATCCGGATCACCTGGCCAAAGAGATGTCTGAGCCCGCGTTTTCCACGTTCCTGCCAGCCGTGCATACCCGGCATACCAATGTACGTAAGTGTTCGTAAACCAGTAAGAAAACGGTCGCCAGTCTGTTGTTACGTTCGATTTGCAAGGATCGTGTCCGAAACTCTGCTCAACTCTCTTATGTATAACCCTATCCGCCCGCCCCCTATAAAAAATTAATCAGGCACAGAGGTTGTCAAGTTAGTCTGGTGTTGTTAGTCTGGTGTTTAAGTGAGCTCGGGGTTTAAATAAACAGATGCGGTTTGGCATATTTACCGCAGAGGGCGCAGAGCCACGCAGAGGACTTACGCAGTCTCGAAACTCTGCGTCCTCCGCGTACTGCCAACGGCTTTGCTTCGCAGACCGCGGTGATAAATCACTTGATTTTTCAGACAGTGTCCCCTCCGCAGCAAAGATTTTTAAGCGATCTGCACGATCATCCAATCGTAAGGAGATTGGTACCGATGGAGACAAAATTCATCTTCTCAAACACCCTGAAATGGAACAGCGGATATCAGGCGACCGTATCTTTCGGCGACAAGGCAAGTTTTGAGTTTGCCACGCCACCGGAATTCCATGGTCCGGAAGGCTTTGTAAGCCC
Organism: Candidatus Methanogaster sp.; assembly: GCA_013572355.1. GTDB lineage: Archaea > Halobacteriota > Methanosarcinia > Methanosarcinales > Methanogasteraceae > Methanogaster_A. The sequence continues at coordinate 41,746 of QBUV01000091.1, read as the reverse complement.
TGAAGAACTCTTTGTCGCATCTGCGAATGCGTGCGCTCTGACCACGTTCATCGCAAAGACAAAGAAAGCCGGCATCAACATCCTCTCCTACGAGTCCAGCGCAGAAGGGACGCTTGAAAAGGTAGAGAGGGGGATGATGTTCACGACGATCGTTGTGAAGCCGAGAATAAAGACGGATGGTGACAAGGGAACCGTGAAAGAGATAGTTGCGCAGGTCGAAAAAGGCGCTCTCGTCTTAAATTCGATGAAGACTGTTGTCACGATAGATGCGACAATCGAGTGACAAACAATTCACGGAATCACCCGCGCAGCCCTTCGAGTATAGCATCGTATCTGGCAGCTATCCGCTCGATCACGTCAGCAGACGCATTGCTGTGCGTGGGAAACGTAATATCCCCGGTACCGAGATAATCCGGCGCAACCAGCACCCCGGTCTGTGATATCGTAAATCCGAGATCGTTTAGGATGCGGGCTGCCATTTCCGATGCTGGCTTTACCTTGATATTCAGTTCCGCATCCAGTTTCCGTGATTTTTCACGATATCCCTCTTTCAATTCTTCCAGTTCCAGGACGACCTTCGAAACATCGTTCTTCCTGCCATACCTGCCGATCGCTTTTACCGACTCAAGCAGGTCATCGAAGGTGGCAGATGCGATCTCAATGATCTCTCCTGAAAAATTCCCGCGTACCTTGTCTGTATACCCTTTTGAGATAACAAGCACCTGAATATCGCCAAACAAATCGAGATCCTCGGCAGACGGGTTGTATGCACCGACTACAACATGTGGAATCCCGCACCGCCGCAGAAGCGATCCGTACATCGGGGTAACTCCGATCCGCGACTCCATCCTCGACTTAAGCGCATTCCGAATAGCTTCCGGGTCACTCGAATCCAGACCGAAGTACTCCGCAAATCTGTGCGTCGTCGTAAGGAGTTTTGTATGCCCTGTTGGAACGGACCCGATCAGTTCCATCCCGAGCAAGTCATGCACATGCGAATAAGCCGAGTTTCCACGAATCCTCACGAGATCCGACTGCGTTACTGGCTGGTGGTATGCGATCACCGATAATGTGCGGAGCACAGGCGCAGGAAGTTCTTTTGGGGCGAACGACCGCACGTATTCGACGTATTCGGGCATGACCTGCATCAGGTACTCTGCATTTCTCGATTTTATGATCTCGATTCCGGATTCCCGTTCCCGGTACTCTTCGACCAATCCGTCTGCGATCAGGGATGTTTCGTCCACTGGTTTGTCGATCAGGTCGCTTAACCGGGTTATATCAACTGCACCGCCTGAAGCAAAGAGCGCGGCTTCGATGATCTCTTTTTCGTTCTTCACTTAAGGTTCAGATTCGACCGGATGCATCTTATCTCTTTTCGTGGGAGAAGTGGTTTCGGCTTGTGGTGTTGCTGAAAAGGGGCAGTATCGATCTTTGGTCTGCCAATAAAAAAAAGCGCAGTTTAGCGGATTTAGAGCATCGCAGGCACCATGGTGCTGGTGCCTCAGTCGACCACATCACTCCGCAGGTGCCCCCCTCGCTCTACGACATTATCTGACCATATCCGAACACCCGAGAGGATTGCACCCTCTGAAACAACCGCCCTCGAACCGAGCACAGTCCCGGTCTCGAGCGAACAATTCTCGTGCACGTGACAATCATTGTCGATGATAGAACTGAAGATAAGCGATCCCTTGCCGATCCGGACGTTGTCATAGATATGCGAGGTTAAGATGTGCGCATCATCCTCAATCGTGCAGTTCGATCCGATCGTTGTGTACGGACCGATCAGCACCCGAGCCCCAATCGTTGTATCTTCGCCGATCACAACCGGACCAACGATCATGGACGATTCCGCGATATCAGAACCTCCCCCGATCATCACTGGATCCCTGATCCGTGGTGTGGGGGTTCTTGCGCTGCCAGATATCTGATCGAGTTTCCATTTACATGCGTTCCGGTACATCTCGTGATTGCCGATGTCGGTCCATCTGCCCTGCACTAGAAAGCCATCGATCTCCTTTCCAGCGTCGAGCAGGGCAGGAAAGACGTCCTTTGCAAAGTCATACATCTCTCCGCCCGGGATCCAGTCCAGAATCTCGGGATCGCAGACATAGATCCCGGTATTTACGAGATTGCTGAATGCCTCACCGGGTTCTGGCTTTTCAAGGAACCTGTGGATCACGCCATCCGAATCCATGTCGCATACCCCGTACTCGAAAGGATTGTCGATGCAGACCAGCCCGATTGTGACTATGGCGTCGTTTGTCTCGTGGAACCGGCACATCTCACGAAGCTGCAGGTCAAGGACGTGATCGCCGCCAACGACCATGAACGTGTCATCTTCGAGGTGCGATCTGGCGTTCTTGACCCCTCCTGCAGTCCCGAGCGCGGTTCGTTCGTACACGCAATCGATATCGATGCCCCCGGTCTTCCGCGCCTCTTCTTCGATCATCTCGCCGAGATAACCGAGTGTCAGCACGGCATCTGTGAACCCCTGGATCTTCAGGTGCTCGATCAAGTGCATGATCGAGGGTTTGTTCAGAAGCGGTATCAGCGGCTTTGGTCGCTCAAGGGTCAGTGGACGGAGTCTCGTGCCCAGTCCACCGCACATAATACAGGCTTTCATGACCCCTATTCAGAGTTCTGATACGTCTCAACGAATTTCACGTTATCAAGTTCCATCGATCCGAGGAGTTCGCTTGCGATCCTCGACTTCACGAGCAGCCAGTTCTGATTTAGCCTGAGATCACTTGGCGGTTCGATCACAGCAGTCTCATCGACAAGCTCCACATCAAAATCCATCCTGAAGTAAGATTGTAACAGGGATTTGATCTTGTCGAGGTCGTCATCGATCTTTTCTTCGATCACATAATCGAAGATCAGAGTTTTGCCAGCCATCGGACTGTTGAAATCGATGCGCACCCTGCGCCCGATCGTCATGACAACCATGCCCTGTTGCCCATCGACGACCGCCCGCATACCTTTCACAGGCGGCTCTGTAAATTTGGATGTGGGATATGTCTTTACCAGTTCCGTTTTGTGTTCGCCGTAGCCCTTCTCCGGCGGAATCTCAACCGTCCCGTGATAGCCGGCTTCCTTCCCGACAATATCCTCATCCAGTCCTTCCACGACATGCCCTTTGCCAACGACGATCACGAAAGAATCGTATCGGGTCTTCTCATCGTATATGTCATGTTCCTTTGCGACTTCCTCGTCGGTGGTGTCGAACACCATGCCGTCGTCCAATCGCCCGGTATAGTTTATCCGTATAAAATCTTCATTCTCTATAGTCAATTATATCATCTCACAGATTTATGTTTCACCCAACAAGCCCGTATTTCCGGACGTTCTCGTCAGCAATTGCCTGAATCTTCGCAATCTCAGCTCTTCCGCTCTCATCTTTGAACAGGTGCGCAAACCGCTTCTGTATCCGGAGGTACTCCTCGACAGGCTTTTGTTTGATCTTATGCACCTTCCCGAGTTTTCCGTCCACGATCTCAAAGATCGGGTACAGCGCGGTCTGGACTGCAAGCCGTACGACCTCGACACCCAGTGAACTGTCGAAGTACCAGCCAGTACAACATGACGCGTGGATCTGGACATAAGTCGGACCCTCGGTCTCGGTAGCGGTTTTTATCTTGCGGATCACGTCTTTTGGGTACGCAATTGAAGCGGTCGCCACATAAGGTGAGCCATGCGCCACGAGGATCGCGGGCATATCCTTCTTCGGGAAGGGATTGCCGTAAGAAACCGTTCCGGAAGGGGACGTCGTGGTCGATGCGTCAAAAGGCGTTGCTGCACTGCGCTGGATGCCCGTGTTCATGTACGCCTCGTTGTCGTAGCACACGTACGTTATGTTGTGCCCGCGCTCGAATGCACCGGATATACTGCGGATGCCGATATCGAACGTGGAGCCATCGCCTGCGATGACGAGCACTTTTGTATGGGTATTGCCGCGGGCAGCGAGTGCGGTCTCGATCCCTGACGCGACTGCGGCAGGGTTTTCGAAGAGCGAGTGGATGTACGGGACCCGCCATGCCGATTCAGGGTAGGGGGTTGTGAATACCTCAAGGCAGCCGGTAGGACCGCACACGATGCAGTCACTGCCAGCGCCTTCAAGAACAAACTTCGCTGCAAGCGATGCTCCGCACCCTGCGCATCCGCGATGTCCCGGTGCCAGTAGACTCTCTGTAATCATCCTTGATGATCTCCTATACCCGGTACACCGTGACGTTCTCGGAAGCACGTATAATTGTGTCACCCGCTTGTGAAACAGTCATCACCGCATAGATCATAGCCTCGTCCCCTATTGTGTACCCTGTAACGTCCCATAGTCCAATATCCTCTATTTCCCAGTTACCGTCCTCGTCGACATACCCTACGGCGGGTCGAAGAATATCTCCTTCATCTTCAATGTAGACATGAATCCTGACCTTTGCGCCGGGCATGCCGCCATGACCTCTGACATCGATTAAACGGGGAACGCTATCCCCATCCGCAGGATCGGTGATCTCGAATACATGAGTTATGGTCGGTGTGGCTGATGTGGTAGGTCGTGGTATCGGTGTAGCCGCCTCTACCGGCGTCGGCGTTTCCCTTGGGGCCGGTATGTTCGGATCGAGTGGGTTTTCATCCTTTGAATCCCAGTAACCATCGCCATCGGTATCCACATTGTTCGGATCGGTTCCGGCAACCAGTTCCTGTTCATCGTCCCATCCATCGCCGTCGCTGTCGACAACCTTCTCATCCTGCCCGATACATCCTGATGATAGTAGCAGTGACGCGACTGCCACGATTAGCACAATATCTTTTAATCTCATGATTACCTCCAATTGTTGGGTAGCCATTTATCTATGTTTCGGTGATATAAGGACTTTCGCTGGAGATAACCATGACCACACAAACAATGGTAGAGAAGATCCTGTCCAGAAAGACCGGAAGAGACGTTCTGCCGAATGATATGATAGTCGCGCCTGTGGATCTCGCATTCGCGCACGATGGCACGCTTCCGCTTGCGATCCAGTTGATGGAGGACGAACTTGCGACAAGAACCGTTCACGATCCCGACAAAGTGATCGCGGTCTGCGACCACGCGTCACCGTCCCCGAGCGAGCAGGTCTCAAATGTCCAGATCATGATGCGGAGATTCGCGCAGGAAAATGGGATTGCGTTTTATGAGAACGGCGACGGCGTATGCCACCAGATCGTGCTCGAACGGCACGCAGCCCCATACAAGGTAATCATCGGCGCTGATAGCCACACATGCACACATGGCGCGCTCGGCGCGTTTGCGACAGGCATGGGATCGACTGACATGGCAGCGATCATGGCATACGGGAAGGCGTGGCTGAAGGTACCAACGAGTTACAGGATCGAGGTCACAGGAAACCTTGGTGCGCACGTCTATTCGAAGGATGCTTTCCTGTATCTCTGCGGCAGGATCACCGCGGACGGTGCGACATACATGTCGATGGAATTTCTCGGAAGCGTGGTAGATGATATGAGTGTGGAGTCAAGAGCTGTTATGAGCAACATGGCGATCGAAGCAGGCGGGAAATGTGGGATCTGCGCTGCTGATGAGAAGACACGCGAGTTTCTTGCGCGTTACGGAAGATCTGATGAGTACGCGCCACTCACCCCTGACCCAGAGGCGGATTACGCATCCGAGATCGTGATTGCTGCTGATGACATCGAGCCGCAGATCGCTGCCCCGCATCGCGTCGATAACGTGAGTCCTGTTGGTGAATACGAAGGACTCCCGCTGGATCAGGTCTGCATAGGATCGTGTACCAACGGGAGGATTGAGGACCTGCGGATTGCCGCACGCGTGCTTGCGGGCAGGAAGGCGGCTGAGGGGACCCGGCTGGTCGTGTATCCTGCAAGCAGGAGCGTGCTCTTGCAGGCGATCTCAGAGGGCGTGATCGCAACACTCGTCGAAGCAGGTGCTGCAGTATGCGCGCCCGGATGCGGATTCTGTATCGGACGGACGGTTGCGCTCGGAGACGAGGAGAAGGTACTATCCACGCAGAACAGGAACTTCAAGGGCAGGATGGGGAATAATAATTCGGAGATATACCTGTCGTCGGTCGAGACTGCCGCGGTGAGCGCGATTGCCGGGGAGATCAGGGATCCGCGGGAGGGATAGGCTATTGCGAGAGGGGGTTATGCGAATAAAGATTGGTTGAAATTATCCGAGACTGCTTTTGAGTTCTGGGATAATGAAGAGGACGCCTATTATGACGATCTATGAGCAGGGGGATATTGTATCGGTTCCATTTCCTTTCACGGACCTAACCACCGCTTAACAGATAATCCCCAACACACGACCATAATCATGCACAAGACCGACCGCAGTCCACAGAGCAAGCATATAAGAGAGCGTTTCCAGCTCAAAGAGACCATCGTAACCATCAGTTCAGAGGAACAGTACATCCCGGTCGCAAAGCGTGCGATCGAATCATGCAGACGCGATCTGGAAAGATTCATCCGGAGAGACCCGTTCTTCGCATCCACCCTCGACGAATACCAGTGCCCAAAAAACGCTCCTGAGATCGCGGTGCGGATGACGGATGCAGGCAGCGCGGTTGGCATCGGCCCGATGAGCGCGGTTGCAGGCACGATTGCGGCAATCGCAGTGGAAGCGATGGTGGATGCCGGTGCTACTTATGCGATTCTGGATAACGGCGGCGACATCGCTCTTGTCAACGATGAGACCGTCATCGTCGGGGTATACGCCGGAAGAACGGACGATGTCAGCATCGGGCTTGAGATAGAGCCGCGTGAGTCCATTCTCGGAATATGCACCTCATCCGGGAGGATCGGGCATTCGATCAGTTTCGGGAATGCGGACGCTGCAACGATCCTCTCGGGCGACGTGTCGCTTGCGGATGCGGCAGCCACTGCTGTCGGGAATGCGGCAATCGATATTGCATCGATCAAAGATGCATTCTCGATTCTAAAAGGAGTTAAGCCGATCATGGGGGGCCTAATCCTCCTTGATGGGCACGTTGGGATGTACGGGCGTGTTCCGGTAGTGGAGGCGCCGCAGAGGGTTGAGTACATCACAGGGGCATTGGGCTGATTAGGGCGAATCCGGATATTCAGAGAATAGGCTCGAGTAACGTGTGGCAAACAGATAACCCGGAGTCTGTGTAATCTGTGTAAATCAGTGGCTGATAAAGGTTTTTAGCTATATATGGGCACGGATTCCACTGATTTTATCCACAAGTTACTCGAACACGTACGTTTTGGAGACACTATCTGAAAATCAGAGTGTTTCCACCGGGATCAGAACGTCTCGCCGAAACCTCCGAAACTATTATCACCCAATCGCTCGAATTGCATGTAAAACATAAGGTGATCAAAAAAATGGTAGATATCGTAGAAGCACTGGTTTCCGGCGGGAAAGCGACTGCAGGACCGCCACTCGGTCCATCGCTCGGACCGCTCGGCATCAACATCAAGCAGGTCGTCGATGACATCAATGAGGCGACGAAGGAATTCGATGGCATGCAAGTGCCTGTCAAGGTGATCGTTGGCGCCGACAAGAGCGTGACACTCGAGGTCGGGATACCCCCGACTTCAGCACTGATCCTAAAAGAACTCGGGATTGAGAAAGGGTCTTCAGAGAATGAGATTGTTGGAGATCTGACCGTTGAGCAGGTAATGCGGGTCGCACGCATGAAAAAGGACAGAGTTCTTTCGTACACGCCAAAGAATGCGGCAAAGGAGATTATCGGCGCCTGCGTGCCGATGGGCGTGACCGTAGAAGGGATGGATCCGAGGGCTGCGCAGCAGGCGATAGGTAGCGGCGAGATCGAGATACCTGATGAGTGGTGACGACAAAACGATCCCGGATATCGCACGCGCCATCCTCGATGAGGGTCTGATCTGCGATCACTGTCTTGGAAGGCAGTTTGCGAAACTGTCAACCGGTCTTACAAACAGGGAGCGGGGGGCTGCGATCCGGCTGGTGCTTGCGATGACCGCGGACATGGCGGGAACGGGTGACGATGACGAACCGATGCACCCCGACCTTCGGATTCCGGAGCGGTGCTGGGTCTGTAACGGCATCTTCGAGGAACTCGATACTTGGGCATCGAGAGCGATAGACGCCGTAGGCGGGCGTGAGTACGAGACGTTTCTCGTCGGTACCCGGCTTAGCGGGCTATTGTCTGAGAATGAGGAACTTCTGTGGGAGGCGATTGGAACCGATCATGCTGAGCCGCTTAAATCAGAGATCAACCGCGAGGTCGGCAAACTGATAGCAAGCGCGACAGGAAAGGAAGTTAATTTCACAGAACCAGACATCGTCTGCCTGCTTGAGATTTCCGAGGGCACAGTAGAGCTACAGATCAGGTCAGAATACATCTGCGGGAGATACCGGAAACTGGTGCGCGGCATCCCGCAGACCAGATGGCACTGCAGGGAGTGCCGGGGCGCGGGATGCGAGCGGTGCGGTTTTACCGGCAAGATGTATCAGGAGTCTGTGGACGAACTGATCTCGGTCAAGGTCATCGAGGCGATGGATGCCGCGGACACCACGTTTCACGGCGCAGGCAGAGAGGATATCGATGCGCTCATGCTCGGGAACGGAAGACCTTTCGTTCTCGAGGTAAACGAACCCGGAAAACGGACGACTGATCTTAAGCGGCTCGAACAGGAGATTAACGTTTACTGCGAAGGAAAAGTCGCCGTCTCTGGTCTACGTTTTGTCGATCACCAGACGGTCAGGAATCTCAAAGGCGCGCGGCACGACAAGGTGTATCTTGCAACGATCTCGTGCGCGGGTGTCGATCGTGACACACTGGTCTCGGGACTGGGCGAGATAACCGGCATGATCCGGCAGCGGACCCCGACCAGGGTCACCCACCGGAGGGCTGATCTGGTGCGGAAGCGAACGGTACGCTCTGCCCTGCTCGAATCGTTCGCAGGGGATTCTGCGGTTGTCAGAATCGAGTGTGAAGCAGGACTATATGTGAAGGAACTGATCTTTGGGGACTCTGGCAGGACTGTGCCGAGTTTAGCGGGAGTGGTCGGGGCAGATGTCGTGGTCACAGAACTGGATGTGGTCGAGGTTATGGATGCGCGGGAAGTGGTCGGCAAGTGACCTGCCCAAGCGCAAAAGAGGGGTCAAGCATGATGTTAAGCACTGTGTTTTTAGCCCATAATTTTAACCGCGCGGTATTGAGCGTGTAGATATAATCGTGATGGCGATTGTACCCCCGATCGCCTCAGGTTCTTGAAACCGTGATCGTTATGGGATCGTGTCGTGCGCAGAATCGTGACATGCTACGCACTCAGTCCCGTGAGACGGATCCTGTGTATGGCACGCATCACACGCGACGGTTGCGTCATGCGCGGGATGGCACTCCACGCATTCGATGTACCGGTGCTCACTTTCGCTTTCATACATCGTGTTAAACGGCTTTGCATGGCAGTTCACACATAGTCCGGACTTAGTTTCGGCGGCGTCTGGGGAGTACAGGATGTCGGTTGGCACATGCCCGATCCGGTGGCAGTTGCGGCAGTTGCGCATACTCATCCCGGTACTGTGCCCTGGATGGCAGTCGATGCACATCATCGTCTCTGCATGTAGCGGATGGCACATATAGCACGACAAATCGGCATGTACTGTATGCTCTCTCGCAAACGTCTCTTCGATGACTGAGTGGTGGCATCGCGCACATTCGCTATTGTTGCCGTAATCAAATTCGATCGACTCTGGCACATGCGGATCATGGCAGTCGTCGCAGCCCGTGACATCGCTGCCATGAAACAGTCCGTGGCAGTCTTCACAGGAGGGCAGGTAGCCATGCTGGACATGGCATAGATCGCACTTTAACTTCGAGTGCCTGCCTGTGCCCTTATCGATTGCATCGTACTGCGGGAGATGGCATGGCTGGCATATACTGTCGTTAAGACGCGAATCATTGATCCGCAACTCCGGAGCATGTGGGTTCGGATGGCAGATCTCGCACCCCTGAATGCCTGTGCCATGCGTATCAGGATGGCAGGTCAGGCAGTCTGGCTGATATCCATGCTGGATATGGCAGAAGGTGCAGTTCAGAGGTGCATGTCTGCCGCTCCCGTTCTCTATGGCAAAATACTGCACTGCATGGCAGTCCACGCAGTCGATGTTTGTCGAGTTGAGATATGTACTACCGCCGGGTGGAGACACCTGAGACGCATCATCATGGCGGATACAGCCGTTAAGAGCGGTTGCGCATACAACCATGCCGATGATCAGGACCAGATATGTTATGCGCTTCATAGCCGACGAATGCCTCCTTGGTGCTCTATGTCATTACATTCGCGCCCACGATATTTTAACATAGCGCATCGGTATTGAACAAGTTTTATGTATCATGCTGGACTGCTATTATATTAATGTCTGAACGTTTCGATCAAATAAAAGAATTTTACCAGAGCGATAGCACGTTGGCAGGGGTCTTGCGCGACCTCATATCGGTTGCAAAGATACTCCTCATATTTGCGATCCTATCCCAGCTCATATTCGGGACATGGGCGCCGATGCGGGCGATTGAGTCCGGAAGCATGGAACCGCACATGAAGAAAGGGGATATCGTCTTTATTAAGGACATATCACGCACCAGTGTCGTTACACAAGAGGAAGGCGCGATCAGCGACTACAGAACGTTTGGCGACTATGGTAACGTGATCCTGTACCGGAAGTACGGGCGAACCGATGTAACTCCGATCATACACCGCGCAATGTACCATGTTGAGGCAGGCGAGCCGATGTGGGCGGGGGGTCCGATTGCGCCGCACGCCGGATATATCACAAAAGGCGACAACGAAATAACGAACAGGCAGTATGATCAACACACCCTCTGCACCGTGCCCATACGCGAGGAGTGGGTGATTGGTGTTGCGCGTTTCCGTATACCTTATGCCGGATATGTGCGCCTCGCGTTCTCAAAGGTGATCGAGACACTTACTGGCAAATCCGCATAGGACTGAAACCGGCACCCATGTCCGGCTAATAGGTTAACAGGTGGATTGACTGCATGAACAACATGCCACGAAACGTTTGGCGACTATGGTAACGTGATCCCGTACCGGAAGTACGGGTGAGCCGATGTGGGATAGCGGTCCGATTGCGCCGCACGCCGGATATATCACGAAAGGCGACAACGAAATAACGAACAGGCAGTATGGTCAATACAACCGGTGCACAGAACCCGTGCGCGAGGAGTGGATAGACGGCGTTGCGTGTTTCCGAGTGCCGTATATCGAGTATGCATGCTCTCAAAAATAGTTGGTAGTTGGTATGTGATGCGGGGGGTGGGATTCGAACCCACGGACTCCTACGAGACTAGGCCCTCAACCTAGCGCCTTTGACCTGGCTGGGCAACCCCCGCACATATAGATCAGGCATCGATGATGCCGAGGTATTCGTCCAGTGCCGTTGCCCTCTCTTTGATGTTATCAGCAGACCTTATAATCAGTTCGGTGACCGGCATCGAACCGTCGCTCTCAGCTGTAAATATGACAGAGTCAGGATGTGTCTCAACCTTGATCCAGTCGAGTTCGCAGACGCTCTCGCACGATCTGCATAGCGAACATGCGCGTTCATCAACCGCTTTCACAGTCTCATCCGCGATCAAGAGCACGCTGCGCGGACACGCATCCACACACATCCCGCAGGCATCGCACTCCTCTGATACGGTGATGCGCGGCATGTTCTTGTATCCGCACGCAATCCCTGCCTGCCATTTCGCATGGTCGTGCCCTGTGCCAAGCCGTGCAACCGCTTCGAGCGATATCCTCTGCCCTTCTGCCAGTTTGATGATCGGCACCGCCTCTGCCGGCATGACCGATGGGTCGGCAGAGACCAGTTCTGTAGAATATGCCACCTTCGGACCCTCTACAGACAGCGTAAGCGAAACCTGACACAGAGGGCATCCCTCCTCGTCACATCCGCATTCAGAGGGGAGCACGTACGAATCAAGGTCGGTTGCAAGCGGAATCAATCCAAGACGAAGTGCGAGTTGTTCATCGAAGAGCACCGACGTGTTGTCATAGATGTTCACATAATCGATTGCAAGCGTCGGAATCTCTGCGAGCATGCCGCGCCTCAAACTGTTTGCAAACGCATGAGTCACACCGGAAAGCACGAACTTTGCTTTACGGTCATCCAGTTCAACGATCTCTACATTCATTTGAGATGTCCCTGTGCCATAAGATATGCGTTCATGTGCGCCACGCTCTTGTACTCGCCGCCTTTCGCCTTCCGGTACACCTTGCAGTAAACATTCGGTGGAAGCGTACCATCAGCACGCAGTTCCTTGAGACGGCTGCGTAGCGCACGGATCTTGGTGATCCATTCCCGCTTTCTGGGATTTCTCGCACCCTTTCTCCCTTTCCTTGAGCCGTGTCCGGTTCCGTGTCCGTATTTCCGTTTCTCATCCCTCTGCCGTGCGCGTGCGCGGCTGACACCTTTCTTCGGTTTCGCCTGAATCGCGCCCGACTCGAGCAGATCCCTGATATCATTCCGCGTGGTTGCATCAGCGATGCCCTCCTTCTCCTCCGGATCGAGCCAGATTCTGTTAACTCCTATTTTAAGCACAGTTGAAGCAATACGCCGTTGATTCGATAAATCGTAACGATCAGCCATTTACGCCGCCTCCTCTTCGGTTTCTACATCTTCTACCTTCCCTACTTCCCCTACCTCTACTTTTATTTCCTCGGGAAGTGGGTTTAAGATTTTTATCTCGCGGCTCTTTGCGATCTCCTCGATCATCTGCCGTTTCCTAACACCAACGGTGCGTGCGATCCGTGCAGCCTGATACGATGGGTCGATCGGTTGTAGATCGTCCGTATTTCGCACCAGCACCTCCTCAAAACCAGACGGGTGTAGTCCCCTGACTGCCTTTGGGCTGCCGTATCCAACCTGTACAACCGCACCTTTTGCTGCGATCCTCTTTCTAAGCTTGCTCTGCAGCCCTCTCGGGCGCCGCCAGTTATCGTCCAGTTTCTTCTTCTTATGAGAGTCGGTACGCTTGAATGTGGGCTTCTTGCTCTTCTGCTGTTTTCTAGTATTTAATAATCGCTTGGTTGCCAAATCCATAAATCATCACCTACGACATCATCTCTTTCCCGATCACGTATATTCCGTCCTGGAATACCCTTGGATCGCGTGCCTTGATCTTCGTTGCCTGCTCGATGTTCGCCGCGGTCTGCCCGACCGACTCCTTGTTGATACCGGTGACGGTCACCTCATCGCCGTTTATCTCTACATCAGACTCACCCAGTATCTGTGCCACCCTATCTTTCTTCTCGCCAAGAAAGTTGCCTATTATGAATTTGCCACCGTCGATGCGTAATTGAACCGGAAAATGAGAATACACCATCTTCATCCGGTATCGGTATCCGTGCGCGACCCCATCGATCATATTCTTGATGTGGGACGCAAGCGTGCCGACCATCGCTTTCTGCTTCTTCCGTATCATCGCAGCATCGACATCCACACTTATCACATCCTCGATCTTCTGGATCGTGATGTGCGGATACCACAGTTCACGGGACACCTCGCCCTTCGGACCGGATACCGTAACCATTCTTCCATCGATCGAAACAGTCACATCGTCCGGTATCGCAACCGTTTTTTTGATCTCTTTTGCCATTTTCCACCTGATACGCTAATACACGTAAGCGAGGAGTTGTCCTCCGATTTTCTTCTCTCGTGCCTCGTAGTGTGATACCACGCCATGAGGCGTCGTCAATACCAGAGCGCCGAAGTTTCTTGCAGGAAGGAACCGTTTCTCCCATTTCTCAAGATCGGCAAGTTTGGTAGAGAATCTCGGCTTTACGACCTTACAGTCGTTGATCCTTCCGTGCAGACTCACCTCGAAGACGCCTGACTTTCCATCGTCAATAAACTCATATTCGCTGATATATCCCTGGCTCTGCATCACAGAGAGTACGTTACCGATGAGTTTTGAAGCGGGGCGTATGATGCACCCCTGCTTTCCTGTTTTTTCTGCATTCCTGATGGCTGAGAGCGCATCAGCAAGTGGGTCAAGTAGTACCATTATAATTACCTCAAGTATATTTTTCAAAACCCATATCTTTCGCAATCTCCCTGAAACACTGGCGGCAGAGGTATATGCGGTATCTTCGAACCAGCCCCTGTTTCCTGCCGCATCGTTTGCAGACGTTTGCGCCCTTTCCGATCTGAATATCCTCGCTCATTCCATCACCTCTATCTGGTAGCGATCCTGCATCCATGTCAGCACATCCTCAGCAACCAGCCGATGTTTGTGCGATGTCTTGTTCTGCTGGATGCGGCGCCTGCTGACCCGGTATCCGGGTCGCTTCAAACTTAAGGAGACATCCATCCCAAAAATTCCGATATTCGGATCGTAAGCCATATCCGGGAAATCGGTATGTTCCTCGATCCCGAAGGATACGTTGCCGGTCTCGTCAAACTGGGATGCATACAGTTTACGCTCGATTATAGCAAGTGCTGTATCGATGAACTTGTATGCCTTGTCCCTCCTGAGTGTGACCTTGCAACCGATCGGCTCCCCCAGCTTGATCCCGAATGCGGGGATGCGGGATTTCGAGAGCGTTCTCACGCACTTCTGATCGGTGATCGCTTCAAGGATATTCTCGGCATTGACGAGGCGCTCTCCGCTCTCGCCCACTCCGATATGCACGGTCACCTTATCGACCTCGATTGCGCGCATCGGTTCAGTCAACTACATCACCCCCCGGCGTCTCGATCTCGGGCGTGCCTTTGCCGATCACAAATACGTAATCCTCGATCGTCTCGAAATCATAACTGCTGTGCAGGGATGTCATATTTGGCATCGCGCCCCGCGTCTTTCTTATATCCTCGATCGTCGCGAGTTCTCCTGAATGAGCGCCGCCGATGACGAGAGCAAGGCTGCCCGGTTTGTAGGTGATGTGCTTTACAACCTTCCGCTCAGGAAGTGTGAGAACGACTGAATCGGAGGAATGATAAGAATACTCGTCAGAAATAATATTCGAACCATCGTGAAGGTTTAACTGGGTATTTCCACCCTTCAAAATTGTTTTATCGGTGATCTTGCACAATTTAACCTCTGGGTCGCTGATTTTTCTCAGACTGAGTCGCTGTTTCTCATCCAGAAACACCCTGTACGACAGATCGATCTTCGGTATGGTTATAACATCGAAAACCCCTACCGGGAACTTGTAATCCCGTCTGACGACGCCGTCTACCAGTATATCCCCGTCGTGCAGGATCTTCTTCGCCTCTCTACTCGAATTTGCAAGTTTCATTACGTCCCGTATGACCAATAGCAACGGGATGCTTTTTAACCCGGAATGCGGACCCGGTGAAGCTTTGACAGCCCACTTATGAGTCTTCCTCTGTATATTCCAGGTTTTCGGCATTGAAAGTCTTTTCTGATGTCTGCTCACTCAATCACCTTGCCAAGTGTCTGTTGTCTGATTTCATCGTCAAGATCCAGTTTGGTTATCATCACATTCGACGGATATACCGGTCTTGGAACCTCTTCCCCATCCGCCCTGAATAACGTTGCGCCATCGATCGCGAGTGTACCCCTCTTCAGATTGACCCGCTCGACTTTGCCTTCTGTGCCAGCATACTCGCCGCGCATGATTTTTACGGTGTCTCCGGACCGGACGCCAAACGTTCTCCGTCCGTACTTCTCCCGTAGCGATTCGCTTAAGTGTGCACCCATAAACTTCTGTTTTTTATGCAGAGGCGCTTGATACTGCGCTTTTCTCTGCTTTCTTGGTTGTTTCGATATCATGATCATTACACTTTGTCGTTGTGGTATATCTATGTTTCCGATTGCTTTTCTCATGGTTATCGCCTCCACTATTATATCTTTTGTTTTCGCAGACTTTGGGATACCGTCCGTATTATGACTCGGTTTTTTCTGCGAATAGTAAAGGATACACTATATCGCTCGTACAGCACGGGATCCAGACCGCGAGGAATAAAAATAGCAGGATGCCGATAATCCGGACCCAGTCCACGGTTGCGCCAAGCGCCATGATGATGTGGAACATTGATGCCCACGTACTTATCAGGACATGGCCGGCGTGCGGGAACTCGGTCGCGCCCTCCCGGTACCTGTAGCCGATCGCTATGCCGATCAGGGCTGCAAGATTTGTCAGCAGCGGTTTCTCGATGACGCCGATGTGGGCCCCTCTATTCGGCAGATCGAGCAGGACTTCGCCTATGTAGGGTATGATCGAGTCGCTCAGCGTTGCTATGCCGATCGAACCGGTGTAGCCGATCAGGAGTGCGATCCATAGCTTCCTCTTCCCATATCGTACGTACAAAGCCGTAGTTATAGATGCACTCAATAGAACATGTGCCGGATGCAGGACATAAAAGATGTTCTCCGAGATCGAGGTAACCTGCGGGAGGAAGCCGCCATAGACGATCGCAAGCATGATGGCGATACCTGTAAGAGCCCCAAAAAACGTGAAAGGGGCGTGCTCTTTGAGTTCGTCTGCTATCTGTCCGATCATCTCTGCCATCCTTCAATCATAATGATGCTGCCATCATTTAAATATTTGGAGTCTTTTGCATAAGGTCGGATGTTTCAATCCATTTTGCTGCCCCTTTCACGGTTTGCCGGCAGGGTCGAATGGTTATTCTGGTATCTGAAATTGTTTTTGCCCTTCTGGAATCATTCAAACATAGTTTTATGAGGCGATAAGCGAACCAGAGTCCACAATATGACATCTGCACGGTTAGATCTTATAGAGGAATCCGCAACGCTTGCGATAGCAAAACTTGCATCCGAACTTGCGGAGAGGGGGAATGACGTGATAACCATGAGTCTCGGCGAGCCGGACTTTGACACTCCTGAATACATCTCTGAATCGGCTTTCCAGTCGATCCGACGCGGCGAGACCCATTACACGCCTGCTGCCGGCATCCCGGAACTCAGAAGTGCGATCGCGGAGAAACTTTGCACCGAGAACGACCTCGATGCCGCGCCCGATCAGATACTTGTGACTCCTGGCGCAAAGCAGGCGGTCTTCCAGTCGGTGCAGGCGGTGCTTGATGAAGGGGACGAGGCGATACTGCTCGATCCGGCGTGGGTCACTTACGATGCATGCATCAGGTACGCGGGCGCCCGCACTGTATGGGTTCCAACAGATCAGGATTTCATGCCGCCTGACATCGGGGATTATGTCACAGGTAAAACAAAGCTCATCATCATAAATAGCCCTGGAAACCCGAGTGGCGCCGTATTCGGGAAAAAGCACCTTGCGGAGATTGCGGAGATCGCAATCGATAACGACATCACGGTACTCTCCGATGAAATCTACGAGAAGATCATCTACGGCAAAAAACACTACAGCATCGGGTCTTTTGACGGGATGCATGACCGTGTGATCACGGTAAATGGCTTCTCAAAATCGTACGCGATGACCGGCTGGCGTCTCGGATACATGGCAGCGCCTCCGGACATCGTCAGAGCGGCGCTCAAACTGCAGTCGCATTCGGTGAGCCATGCCGCATCCTTTGTCCAGCACGCAGGCGTTACCGCGCTACGGTCCGATCACGGATCGGTCGAGTCGATGGTAGCCGAGTTTGAAGCGCGGCGGGATATTCTGGTCGAGGGGCTGAAATCGCGCGGGTTTAACTGCACGAAGCCGGACGGCGCGTTCTATCTCTTCCTGGATGTTACTGACTACGGGGGCGGGGACGATGTCGCAGAACGCTTGCTCAAGGAAGCGTATATCGCAGTAACGCCCGGGTCCGCATTCGGTCCTGATAGTTCCGGTTTCATCCGGATATCGTACGCGGCGTCGAGAGAGCGGATCTATGACGCGCTTACGCGGATTGGGGATACCATTCTTTAGTTAAACCGGGTCCTCGAGATTATCCTGTGTCTCTGATAATTCGCGAGTGCATGTACTTTTTCACTTCGTAAGGATCCGGTTAGGGCAAGGGAGATTAAACCACAGAGAGCACAGAGGATCACAGAAAGTTGTTATTTTTATCTTTAGACCCCTCTGTGTCACTCTGTGACCTCTGTGGTTTTCCAAAAACCCTTGTTTCGAAAATATCAAAAAGTCTCCGGGGTCTTGGTCACCGCAACGCGAATACCAAAGATCCGATTATTCATTGGTACACAGTGACCTCCCCCCACTATCATCGTGGTTGGCGCGCGGGGTGTGACTGCACCGTGTGGGCGTCTGCAGGGCGGGTCAATATGGGATACTCCCTGCCATCGCGCTGCTGAGACTCTTCGCTGAACTGAAAGCATAACCCCACCCCCACAGACGGGATGGAAACGAGGAGGAACCCGTCATCCCATGCTTATCAGCAAAGGTGAAAGGAGGCGTTTTCCACCTTTGTCCGCACAGCACAATACGTGCCAAGTGTAAGTAATTATTAATCATTAATAAACTTTTTGGCTATCGTGTTACTTCCCAGATGGCATCACCAACGTAGTGTAGTGTTTTGACCGCTTTTCCGGAATCGCCGATCATCTCGTCTCCGGAAATGAGCGCACGCCCGATCGCAAGTGCTTTTCTGTGCGCCTCCTCGATTATGATCACGAGATCCCCTGCCTTGATACCGGGATCTGCCTGCACGATTCCAGGGCGCATCACATCAGCACCATTCACCACGAACCTGATGGCGCCAGCATCCACCACAACGATGCGCGCCTCTGGCTTCACCTCAAGCGCACCGCGCACGGTGAGAAACGGCTCGCCATCTGGCATGAAGATCATCGGTACATCTTCGACCAGTATGATGTCGCAAACATCAGTTGTAACCAGTTCAAACCGTTTTCCTTCGAACACACCCCCGATATCAGACGGATCGAATGCTTTTCCGAGTTCTTTCATGATCTTTTTCGAATCACTGCTTCGCAGGTAATGCCTCGATCTGGTATGGATTCCCATGATCTCAATTCTGCGGTGCAACTTAAATAAATTGGCGCAGAGATCAGACTTGATGTTAACATTTGTCGGTCTCGGGCTATACGATGAAGAAGATATCACCTTAAAAGGCGTCAGAGCGATAAAAGATGCTGATATGGTCTTTGCCGAGTTTTACACATCGAAGATGATGGGAACGACCATAGAACGCATGGAATCGCGATACCAGACGAAGATCACGACGCTTTCACGAGGTGAGATCGAGACGGATCCGGCATGGCTACACCATGCGATCGATCGGGATGTGGTGCTGCTATCAGGAGGGGATCCGATGGTCTCGACGACACATATTGATCTACGCCTGCGCGCATCCGATCTCGGTATTGCGACGGTGATCGTTCACGGAACCTCGATTGCGTCTGCGGCAGCAGGTCTTGCCGGATTGCAGAACTACCGGTTCGGAAAGTCTGCAACCATCCCGTTCCCGTACACTGTCCGGTCAAAGACGATCGTTTCAGAGACTCCGTATAACACAGTTCTCTTAAACCGCGATAACGACCTTCACACGATGCTCTTTCTCGATATAGATCATGAGAAGGGGTTTATGACGATTTCGGAGGCGGCTCAATTGTTGATGCAGGTTGATGAACGCGGGCTGCTCGACCGCGCTCTCGGCATCGGGATCGCACGTGCAGGATCGCCTGATGTCGTGGTGAAGTGCGACTACCTACGCGACCTCGCCGGGTCTGATTTTGGTGCGCCCATGCACCTGCTGATCGTTCCGGCGGGTCTGCACCAGATGGAGGCGGAGGCGCTCGTCCGGTTTGCAGGCGCGCCCGAGGGGATAATCGAGCGATAGGTTTACAAACGTATGCAGAAATTACTCCGAGACGGAATGAAAATGGAACAGAATGAAAAGGAGGTAAGAAGATTGACTGATATAAAAGAGAAAGTTGAACCGGTAATCGAGAAGATCAGACCGATGTTGCAGGCAGACGGCGGCGATATCGAACTGATCGACGTCGAGGACGATGGCACAGTGAAGGTGCGGCTTGTTGGCGCATGTGCTGGCTGCGCCATGTCGCAGCAAACACTGAAACTCGGTGTCGAGCGGCTGCTCATGAAGGAAGTTCCTGAAGTTAAATGCGTTGAGTCAGCATGACCTCAGAAGAGTACCGTGTAGCAAAGATCGACGGCAGGGATGTGCCATGGGATCCGTCCCAGTTAAGGCAGATCCAGGAGCATCCTTGTTTCAACGCGGGCGCGTGTCACGCGTTCGGGCGGATGCATCTCGCTGTCGCGCCGAAGTGTAACATCCAGTGTAACTACTGTATCAGGGAGTTTGACTGCGTGAATGAGAGCAGACCCGGCGTTACAAGTCAGGTCCTATCTCCGGAAGAGGCGGTCGAGCGTGTCAGAGACGTGATCAGGGACTTTCCTTATATCAAGGTGATCGGGATTGCAGGTCCCGGAGAGCCGCTTTTTAACGAGGAAACGTTTGAAACGCTCCAGCTCCTGAAAGAAGATTTTCCGCATCTGATCAAGTGTCTCAGCACCAACGGACTCCTGCTTCCTGAGAAGGTGGAACTTCTGAAGGATCTCGGAGTCTCGAACATCACCGTGACCATGAGCGCGGTCGATCCCGGGATCGGCGAGAAGATATACTCGTTTGTAAATTATCATGGGAAGAAGTATACCGGGAGGGAAGGTGCAGAGATCATGCTTAAGAATCAACTGGAAGGGCTTGCGAAGTCCGTTGAACTGGGGCTGATCACGAAGGTGAATACGGTCCTCATACCGACGATCAACGATCATCACATCCTCGATGTCGCAAAGAAGATTCGAGGACTTGGGATTTACCTGCAGAACATCATGCCACTAATCCCGCAGTACAAGTTTGCAGACATCGTGCCGCCAACGCCCTCTGAGAAGCGTGCCATCCAGGATGAATGCAGCGAGATCACCAAGCAGATGCGGCACTGCAGGCAGTGTCGGGCTGACGCGATCGGGCGGCTTGGCGAGGATGTGCAAGAGAAGTATTACAAGTGATGTGGGAGTCCTTGTGGGGGTTTGTGATTAAATTGTCGAGACAGCAGACGTTTAAGTTTGCAATAAAACTCTTCTGTCGATGCAAATCTCGATCGTGGCATCAAATCGACTCTCCGGTGTTTTTGCGTTCTTGGGCGGGATTATATACCCAACCCCGGATCCTTCGCCCCAACCCTGGCAAACGCCCGCGCACGCCTGAGACACGACTCGCAGACCCCGCACGGCAGATCGCCTGACTCATAGCACGACCACGACAGCCCGAGCGGCGCGTCGATCGCCACTCCGAGACGGACGATTTCTGCCTTATCGAGGTTTAGGAGCGGCGCGTCGATTGTAGGTGGCTTAAGTGTGCCGTATTCGAGCACCCTGTTGAACCGTTCAACGAATTCAGAAGAGTTATCCGGAAACGTTGCTGCTTCTTCAGCATCAAAACCAACTGTGATGAGCTCGTAGCCACGATCCTCTGCATATCCTGCCGCAATCGATAGAAATAGAAGATTCCTTGCCGGAACCCAGACGCGTCTCGCTGAATCCGCAGCAGCCCCGCCATCATCCAGTTCATGCTCCGCAAGCTCTGGCAGCGCGGACGCATCGGTGAGCGCACCCCCAAACTGCCTGATCCATGGCAGTTCGATCACCTCGTGCGGCACATCGAACTTGCGGCAGATCCGGATTGCGTGCTTGATCTCATTCGCGGCTGCCCGCTGCCCGTAATCGAAGGTGAGCGCGAGAAGTTCCGAGCAGCGGTCGTATGCGTGCTTGAACGCGACTGCGGAGTCGAGTCCGGAGGAGAGGAGGATTACTGATTTCATGCTCGCATATATTCCCGCACGATCTCGGCAGACCCCTCGGATTTAAACGCCCTGATAAACTCGCCCGCCTCTTCGTATGCCCGATCCTCGATTACCGATACAGTCTCATCGCCGAGAGAATAAAGCTCCTTAAAAAACTCTTTTATCGCAAACTTGCCGTTCTTGCCAAATACCTCGACATCGCTCTTCCCCTCTGCCGAATAATTCGTAAGCGTCCAGTCCCATATCCGCTGGTACAGGTCAGGCTGCTCTTCCTTGAGGACGTCCCAGACCAGATTCATCCAGAAGGTGCCGACGTTCCCTTTGATGATATCACCATGCGGGAACTGCTCCGCAATCATCCGCCGCGGCGTGCCTGTGATGCCGTGCTGCGCGATCCGCACATCCAAATTATTGTCCCGGAGTGCTTTTGCCACCTCTTTCGTCCGCAGGATGTCGATGCTGATCTGTTCGATCGGGTTGCCGTTTTTGTCAAAGATGTTTCCGTGCGTGCTGCCGTTTGCGATAGCAAGCACCTGCGGATATATTCCGGCATCATTTAGCGAGCTGATAAAGACCACCGCTTCTTCTGGTGTCGTCAGAACCATTCCGGATTCGCCAGTCCTCCCGATCTCGCCGACCTCAACCTCCAGCCCGAAATCGCGCCCATCCATCTCTGACTCGATGAACCGCGCAAGCTCGATCGTTGCATCGATGTTTGGTGCAAGCTCCTCTGCCGTGTCCCGCCCATCGAAATTGAAGAGATGCGAGGCATCGATCGCAAAACTGGTAAAACCAGCATCGATCTGCGCTGCGATCAGCTCCTTAACCGAATTAAGTTCTTCCACAGTCCCTTTCTTGACACCGATGTGATCCGCATGTAGCGCCCAGACATCAAGACCAACCGACCCTGCGGCTGCATAAGTCCGCATCGAGAGTTCCGCGGGAGTAAGCCCGGTGTACCCGCCTTTAAGATTGCACTCCGACTTTGCCAGTTCGATTAAGATAGCAGAATCGAGATCCTTTGCGGATCTGAAAATACCTGTTGTTACACCGGGAATGATCCGGGTGTTGCACGCCATTAGTATGCACTTTTCATCCTTCAGAGCGTTGAATATGACCGAGCCTGATATTGGATTATACCCCATAAAGATCACCTGCCCCATATTTGGGCTCATGCATTAATACTTTTCCGCGGGTCTTTTGGTCGGGGATCATGAATGACGCGAATTTGGATGCCATCGACTATAAGGGCGATTTCACTAAAATTCGGGTCGTACCCGCGCCCCATCACTCCACAAAGAGCACCTGACTCCGCTTCGGACCGATCGAGACGATCCCGATGCCAACTCCGAGAATCTCCTCGATCCTGTGCACATAATCCTTCGCAGCGGCAGGCAGGTCTGAAAACGCATCCGCCGAAGTGATATCCTCGCACCAGCCGTCCATAGTCTCATAGACTGGAACACATCGCGCAAGATCGGATGAAAGTATCGGAGGA
This sequence comes from Candidatus Methanogaster sp., assembly GCA_013572355.1. Classification (GTDB taxonomy): domain Archaea; phylum Halobacteriota; class Methanosarcinia; order Methanosarcinales; family Methanogasteraceae; genus Methanogaster_A. The sequence continues at coordinate 18,508 of QBUV01000091.1, read as the reverse complement.
TGCTCAAGCAGCTTGCCATCCAGCTCATAGCCGGTGCAGATGCTGATCGGGTCGAGCCCGTCGAGAACGTCCAGTTTTGTCAGTGCTATGCTCGTGTACGCATTGAGTTCTACGCTTTTTCTCGCAAGCGGAGCATCGAACCAGCCGCACCGCCGCGGTCTGCCGGTGGTGGTGCCAAACTCAGCCCCGGCGGTCCGGAGCGCCTCCCCGATCTCGCCATGATCTTCGGTCGGCAGCGGACCCTCCCCGACCCGTGTGATGTACGCCTTGACGATACCGATCACATGATCGACCCGGGTCGGTCCGACTCCGAGATACATGCATGCGCTTCCTGCAACAGTGCTTGAGGAGGTTACGTACTTCTGGGTGCCGTGGATGATATCGAGATGCGCACCCTGCGCACCCTCTGCAAGCACGTCCCTGCCGGAATCAAGAGCACGGTTCAGCTCATGCGAGACATCGGTGATGTACGGCTCAAGCGTGGCGCCGTATCCGGCATAATCAGGGATGCTTTCGCGCACCACACCGGGATCGCCTCCGAGATCGACGATCGCACGCTCCTTCTGGGGTGCAAGTTCGTCCATGAGTGCAAGAAAAGCATCTCTGCTGGCGAGATCTGCCAGCCGCACCTCGTCCCTTGATATCTTGTCGATATATGCAAATCCGATGCCGCGAGCGGTCGTCCCGATCTTCTTGGTCCGTCTCTGCTCGCGCAGTTTGTCCATCTCGATGTGGTACGGCATGATGATGCTTGTTTTCGCATCGATCCCGAGTTTCTCAGGGGTTATCTCGATGCCGGCACTTCTGAGCATCTCGATCTCCTGAATAAGTACTATCGGATCGACAACCACACCTGGACCTATCAGGAGCCGGGCATCGGTGAGAACGCCCGACGGGATCAGGTGGAGTTTGTAGGTGTCATCTCCGACGATCACGGTGTGCCCTGCGTTATTTCCGCCCTGGAACCTGACAACGAGATCATAATCCTTGCCCAGGACATCGACGATCTTTCCCTTGCCCTCGTCGCCGAACTGAGCGCCTGTGATGATGGTGAACATACTCCCAATTATGACGCTTGGAGTTGTAAACTCTTTTGGACGAAAACTGCGAGACTTTTTGAGGGGGTGTCAACTCTTTTGACATCGATTTCTGAAATGAATGCCCCTGCCATGGATGGCTATTTGTCTCGAGGATATTTAAAGACTGCACGAAAATTGACCATATTACCCTGACTCCATCCCAAACACGTTCCCCTGATAATACCTCGAATACACAGCACCAAGTGGATTGTGCGCAAGCACACGATCCTTCACAGCAAATGTGGTCACAGGCGCATCCGAGTGCTCTGTAAAGAGTATGTCGTGCCCGATGCAGAGCCCTATTATGATATTTAACTCGGTTCCCTCCGCATTCAGAATCGCCGCCTGCCCGAGCGGATTGCACATCGTCTCATGCGCTTCCGGATCCCTGATCTTCACAAGCCCGAGATCGTCTTTGTCAGTCCCGCCGACCTTGCAGCAGACCGAATGCACCTCAAAATCCCGCGCAAGGATCTCGTGCACGATTCTCGCTTCTGCAGAAAGCCCGATACAGAATGCGATCCCGACTCTCTTGAATTTCATCTTTTTGCAGAACAGGATCAGTTCTTCGAGACGCGTCAGTTCCATGTACCTCGATTCAACTTCGGAAGCGATCCGCATCGTCTCCTTTGCTGGCGCATAGTCGATATCTGTCGCTGTTTTCGTGCAGTTTTTGCCCTGCCGGCAGTCCTTGCTGTCACAGAGAGCGCATTTCATATCTTCACCCCAAAGTACCGTTTGCCCCCGTGCATAGTCTCGACGACCGCGCCTTGCTCTATAAGTTCCCGCAGATACTTCGCCGCCTCGTTCCGGTGCATCCCAAGTGAGCCAGCGATCTGATCCAGCGTAAGCGGTCTCCGTTCCAAAAGCGGAAGGATATCCGCACGAACCTCGATCCGCCTCTCCGCGATGATCTCGACATCAAAATTCCCGCCAAACGCCTCCAGTATCCGCACCATCTCATCCTCATCCACAGGCATGACATCCTCGCATGGCGGTCGCACAACGGTATTTAACTGAACCCGGTCAGGAGCTATCAGGGAGACTGCATTCGACAGCGCTGTTATTTCGTCAGTTCCGTCGTTTACGCCCCTCACGAACATGATCTCGAGCCAGAACTCTCCTCTAAACGCCTCTCGAAACATCTTGAGTCCTTCGATGATCCGGTCCACCGAAAGACTCTCATGCGGCTGATTCACAGCACGAAACACGGACGTGGTGGCAGCATCCAGCGACGGCAGCACGACATCAGCGTTCGAGAGATCGTCTCTCACATCTTCCCGGAACAAGAGCGATCCGTTGGTTATCACCGCAACAGGGATGTCGGTCATCGTCTTGATCGCATCAATCATCTCACCGATCCCCGAATGGAGTGTCGGCTCCCCTGATCCGGCAAAAGTGATATAATCAGTATCTACCTCTCCCCCCAGTAAGAAATCCTGTAGCTCACATAAGATCGAATCTTTCGCAATATACTCCTGCCTCTGCACGGTCTTGTTCGTGGTTCTTCCGAGCTGGCAGTAGATGCAATCGAATGTACAGGTCTTGTACGGCGTGATATCCAGACCAAGCGACCTCCCGAGCCTGCGGGACGGCACGGGACCAAATAGGTGGCTCATATTACTCAAAGGTAAACACCCTACCAACACCGTTCTTATGGTATACGTCCGGGAATCGCGAGACGATCTCGCTTAGATGCTGTGTGCAGTGGCACGGAGAGAGGAACTTTAAGCTATTTAGCAGGTGATAATCGCTAAACCCATGAAATCCTCCGGCGATTCCGTATATCTCCCCGATTCCGGATGCTGCGCCCATGATCTCCTCGATTCCAGGGTGTGCGCATCCTGTGATGACAACCATGCCACTTTTCGTCTCCAGCACCAGCGATTGCTCCTTTATGGATGTGCCAAGTTCTCCGGTAGTATACACCCGATCGCAGATCTTTGCTGGTTCGCGTACCTCTATCACTGGATTGTTGATCTTGTTCTTAAACGACTCCGAGAATGACTCCAGCAGATAGACCTCGGCATCGTGGTTCGTCCCGAGGAGGTCGGACAAGCCGCCTGTGTGGTCCCAGTGTTCGTGCGAGAGCACGATCGTTGCAGGGTCTTTGGGGTCAATTCCCAGTCGTTCCATGTTGTGCAGCAAAATCGATCCGTCTCCGCCGGTATCAAAGAGTATCCGCTCACCGGATAACTCTATCAGGCAGGAGAATCCCCATTCACTCGTAAGTCCAGTGGCAGACGCCTCCGGATATACCTCGTTATCGTAGACTGTTGTGAGTTTCATTTACACACCCATATATCTTTTTTATCGCATCAGAGACCGATCCATCAGGGAATTGGCAATCCACCATCCCATACAGATCCAAAACCGTCCGCGCCCTTGACCCGACCAGACGGCTATGACGGACAGTCACTCAATCCGGACCAAGCATCCCGAGAATCTTGATCCCGCGCTCGATGCAATCCATCTGGTCTCGAATGCGACCCAGATCGGTCTCGCCCTGCATATCAGCAGCGATCCCAGCGATCTTATCCGAGACGATCCTTCCAAGCGGCGATGCCCCTGCCTTCATCCCGCCCCCTGGCTCGCCCTTCTCTTCCCTATCGCCCCTATCTTCTCGCGCTCCGCTCAATTCTCCCATTTCCTGCTCCACCATTCTAAAATCGCAGATCGGGCAGCCGACATTTCCCTGATACCGGAACAGCGGCGCACCGCAGCGGCTGCAGTGCTGTGCAAGCATCGTCCCGCCAAGTTCGAGCAATCTAGACATGGCATCGATCTCATCCATAACCTCCTATCGATCACCCATCTTTAAATATGATATGGTGTGGATATACCACATACAGATTGGAATATGGATGATGCCCATGTCGGTCAAAGAAACAGTTGAACAATGCAATATTATTCTGGATACTATCCTGAACGATACATCGGTGCCCCGGAATATACGGCATGCAGCAGACGAAATAAAGAAAAATTTATCAAATGAAAATGAATCGATCTCATTCCGTGCTGCAAACAGCCTTAATATTCTAAATAAGATCACGAATGACCCGAACATGCCGATGCATACTCGCACTCTCGTCTGGAATCTTGCAAGCCAGTTTGAGATGATTGCAGTTGAAGAGTGATTGCATGATTGGAGATTGATCTGCCATGGAGCCGGAACAGGGCGACCGGGTGCGCGTTATAGCCGATTGCGTGACGTACGAAGGCGTGCTGATGCCAAGCACCACCGGCCGGATCGTGATCAAACTGGATAACGGTTACAACGTCGGAGTGAACAAGGGCGCGCAGATCGAACTGGTCGAGAAGAGAGCGCCCGCATCCGGAGAACCTGGAAGGGAAAGAAAACAAGAATGGGTTTCTAAGGACGATCTGCCGACCGTTGCGATACTCTCGACTGGTGGAACCATCGCAAGCAGGGTCGATTACCGCACAGGAGCGGTCACTGCCCAGTTCACGGCAGAGGATGTCCTTGATGCGATACCGGAGTTGCGTGGAATCGCAAACTACCGCTCAAGGGTCGTCTACAACATCCTCTCAGAGAACATGCGTGCCGAGTACTGGGTCGAACTTGCGCGTGCCATCGCAGAAGAGATCGAGAACGGAGCAGACGGCGTGATCGTGACGCACGGCACCGACACCATGGGCTACACCGCGGCAGCGCTGTCATTCATGATCGAGACCCCGGTTCCGATCGTTCTTGTTGGTTCGCAAAGGAGCGCCGACCGACCGTCGAGTGACAATGCGATGAATGCTATCTGTGCCGCATCGGTTGCGGTAAGCGACATCGCGGAGGTCTGCGTGGTCATGCACGGGAGCACGTCAGACGACTTCTGCCAGATCCACCGCGGAACGCGGGTTCGGAAGATGCACACCTCAAGAAGGGATGCGTTCCAGTCGATCAACGCGTCGCCCATCGGCAGGATCGATTACCCAGAGTGCGAGATCAGGACGTTTACCGACTACATAAGGAGGGGGGAGCGGGAACTTGTACTTCGTGACGGCATGGAGCAGAAGTGTGCGCTTCTCAAGTATATACCGGGAGCAAGCCCTGAACTTCTCAGGTTCTGCAGCCTTTCAGGATACCGGGGAATCGTTATCGAGGGCACCGGGCTTGGGCATGTCGCTTCCGACTGGATCGAATTAATCGAGTACGCGGCATCAGGCGGCATCCCTGTCGTGATCACGTCCCAGTGCCTGAACGGGAGGATATGCGACCGGGTGTATGACACCGGACGGGATATGTTAAACGCAGGCGCCATCGAGGCTGAAGACATGCTTCCCGAAGTCGCACTCGTGAAACTGATGTGGTCGCTCGGGCAGGGGTGGGAGTACGATGAGATCTGCGCGAAGATGACAGAGAACATCGCCGGCGAGATCAGTGGAAGTTCTGGGTACTGCTAAATAGCAGCGGAGCTGTGGATGGGGATAGTAAGCCGTCCGTGGACGCTTGATCAGCGGATCAGATCGCTCAGGCTGAGCCCGGTAACACCTATCGCAATCAGGACTATTGAAAAGATCTTCAAGGCATTTGCGGGTTCTTTGAAGTACAGGATTCCGATGATGCTCACGATCACAATTCCTGATCCAACCCACACCGCGTAGGCGAAACTGAGGTCAAAGGTCTTTAATGCAAAGATAAAGATGGTAAATGCGATTCCCCAGAAGACGAAGGTGAGAACAGAGGGAACAAGGTTCGAGAAGCCATCGGAGAGCTTCATACAGGTGGTGCCGCAGACCTCCATGATGATTCCTAATGCGAGAAGTAACCATTGCATCGTTGGTTATAGTCTCCAAAGTGTTAATCTGTTCTTCTGCCAGACCCATGCGCAAAGATATTAAGGCATCAGCGACTTCGATTCTTGTATGTACGCAAAGAGACTCACAGCGCTTCCGCCCTATCTTTTCGCGGCGATCGATGAAGCAAAAGAAAATGCGATCAAGCAAGGGGTCGATGTCATCGATCTCGGCGTCGGCGATCCTGACCTGCCGCCGCCAGACCATATCATCGATGCGCTATGTGCGTCCGCGCACGATCCGAGGCGGCACCAGTATCCCTCGTACACAGGAATGCTAACCTTTCGTGAGGCAGCAGCCGAATGGTACAAAAAGACGTTTAATATCACGCTTGACCCGGGAAGCGAGGTACTTGCGCTCATCGGATCGAAGGAAGGGCTTGCGCACATCCCGCTTGCGTTCGTAAACCCAGGCGACGTCGTGCTTGTGCCAGACCCGGCATACCCGGTCTACAAGATCGGGACGCTCTTTGCAGGCGGCGTGCCCTACACTATGCCGCTTCTCGCAGAAGCCGGTTTCCTGCCGGATCTGGACGCAATACCACCTGACGTCGCAGATAAAGCCAGAATGATCTTTCTCAATTACCCGAACAACCCGACTGCGGCAGTCGCTGATCTCTCATTTTTTAAGGAGGTGGTCGATTTCGCAAGCGAGCACGACATAATCGTTGTGCACGACAATCCATATTCTGAGATCACATTCGGCAAGTACCGTGCCCCGAGTCTCTTATCAGCGCCGGGAGCGATGGATGTCGGGATCGAGATGCACTCGCTATCAAAGACCTACAACATGACCGGCTGGCGCATCGGTATAGCTTGCGGGAATGCGGAGATCATCTCAGGGCTTGGCAAGGTCAAGACGAACATCGATTCAGGGGTATTTGAGCCGGTTCAGGAGGCGGCAATCACTGCACTGACAGGTCCACAGGATTGTATCAGCGATATGCGCAAGATATACACGGAACGAAGAGACCTGATGATTGCAGGATTACGTACGCTTGGAATCGATGCCACACCGCCAGAGGCGACGTTCTATATCTGGACGCCAGTGCCTGATGGCTACACATCGCTCTCATTCTCTGCGATGCTTCTTGAAAAGATCGGGATCGTGGCAACGCCGGGAGTCGGATTCGGGGAGTATGGCGAAGGTTATGTCAGGTTCTCGCTGACGAGCTCCACCGATCGGATAAAAGAGGCGGTCGACCGGATGCACAACATGTGATTCGGCAACGTCCCGACCGGGACTCGAACCCGGGTCCATCGCTCCGGAGGCGATGAGGATATCCGCTACCCTATCGAGACTTTTGACGGAGTGTCGAAGGCACAAAGCCAGACGTGCTCTGTCATGAATTTGCGACTACATTCTAATTGTATGAACATGAGGTGTAATCATATATTGCTTTGTAAAATGATGTCACGGTTTCAATCCGACTTTGGGCGTTTCCTCCAATCCAGTATAGATAATGCCTTCATTTTACAGATTCATGTTCTATTTGAGTTCTGGCGAGTGCAAGTAACACAACTATCTCAGCTCCGGCTTGCTCTATCAGATATTTTCCTGCCTTTAAAGATGTGCCACTCGTCGTCACATCGTCCAGCAGTAGCACCTGCCGACCTCTGACTACACTTTCATCCGTCACAGCAAGCGATTTTATTTCTAACTGCATATCGCTGCTTTCGCCTGCAGTTTTCTTTGGAATCTCAAAAACCCTTGATATAACATCTGTTCCATCAATTACCGAATGTGAACATAATCGTTTCGCGATAGTCCTTATACCCGATGGTTCAGTTCCTGCTGCATGGGTCGGGATAACACAGATCACATATTCTTCCGTACTTGAAATAATGGAACGCAATTGATTCGTGCAGTAGTTAATTCCTTTTATATGCTGATCTTTTACATCAAGAATCACGCGAGAGAACACATCGAAATTCGGATTATGGCCATCCTGCCATGGATGATAGATCCCGAGATTAAATATATCCTGCAGAGCCACTGTATTATTTTCCGAATCTCGGAATATTCGGCAGCGTGTTGTTTCTTTCTCCATTTTTAGGTCACCGTGAACAGCGAACAGCAGTTATTCGGGACAAAATCAGATAACGTTGTATATCTGAACTTACTTCACATATCGCGTCTATTGGTATTTTATCTGAATAGCCCATATATGCTGCCCTCCGGACGAATTTCACTCATCGTATACTCGTTCATCCTTCTCCTATATCAAGTCATTCAACCCGCCACACAAACCCCCGACACAGCTCCAGCTTGCCCGGATTCGGCACCTCCGACTTAGCACCTTCTCATTTCATCGCCTACCTATAAGCCCTCGCACATACAGCCGCGCCCAGATAAACGCTACTGTAGAACCTATGACGTTTGCAGCAACGAGACCCCACCAGATCCCGGTAAGCCCCATATCAAAGTTAAACGCGAAGAGAGCTGCAAATATTGGAGTTAGGATGAGTGTGCGCAAGATCGTGACAAAGAGCGCGTTCATACCCTTTCCGGTCCCCTGAAAGAGCGAAGAGGATAGCATCCCAAACGGCACGCCCACATAGAAGAGACTCACGATCCTTAAGAAGATGATTAGATCAGGTGCGATATGTGCTGCGCTCTCGGACTGCGTGAACATAGCAGCTATCTGGGGGGCGAAGATGAAGGTTGCCACCGCTATCACCAATTCTATCGCAAAACCGATCTTTGTTGCATAGAGGTGCGCGATACTCACCTTATCACATGCGCGTGCACCGAAAGCAGCCCCTGTTACCGAGACGACCGCTGTTGCGATACCGATTAAGGGCAGTGTCGCAATCGATACCACCCGCCATCCTGTGGTGTAGACCGCAACCCCCGCGATGCTACCCACCGCTACTACCATGACGTTCATTATCACCATTGTAAGCGACATCGAGAGTTGCGTTACAGAAGCCGGAATACCTACCTTAAAGATGTCCCTGACAATCGTCCTATCGAACCTGAAACCGCTGAATTTGAATGATACGTACGTGTCCTTCTTAAAAAGCAGCCAGTTTACCATAACCACAGACGAGATTGCCAGCGATACGAGTGTAGCCCATGCCGCACCCGCGATGCCCATGTCGAGAGTGTAGATGAAGATCGGATCCAGTATAATATTGAGACCTGCGCCCAGCATCATGACATACATGGCTCGCTTGACATCACCCTCCGCCCGCAGTATAGCGCTTGCGACGCTTGTTATAAATATGAAGATGCTGCCTGCGAAGATGATCCTGGCATACGAGACAGCCATCCCTGTTGCGCTGCCAGCACCGATCAGGACGAACACGTCCTCGGCAAAGACAAAGAGCGGGATCGTGAAGAGAACCGCAAGCAAGAGCATCATAACAATCGTGTGAACCGCCACGTTGTCCGCACCATCCTTATCCCTTGCACCGATCCTTCTGGATATGGCAGACCCGCCGCCCACCCCGAGTCCGTTGGAAAGCGCCATAGCTGCAAAGAAGAACGGGAAGACGAATCCGATCGCAGCGAGAGCATTAGCGCCGAGACCTGATACCCAGATAGCATCGACGAGATTGTAGACCGTCTGTGCTGACATAGCTACGATCATCGGTAGCGACAGTTTTAGGATGGCTTTTTTAGGATCGCCGAGAAGTGTTTTTACGCCTTCGGAGTATTTATTTCTGCTATTGTCGCTATCTTCCATCCTGCTAAATCTTGCAAGGCAAGTATTAAAGGTTTATCAGTAGATTATCTCTTCATGATCCGCGTAGGCAGGGATAAGAGAGCAGCTCTGGTGTCGATAGGAGTGACCGCATTTCTGGTGGTCATAAAATACGCTGCCGGAATGCTCTCGGGAAGTATCGCCCTCATCGCTGATGCGATCCACTCACTCACAGACGTGATAAGTTCCATCGCGGTCTTCATCGGTCTTAAGATCTCGGATCGCACGCCCACAGAGGAGTTTCCTTACGGATTTTACAAGGCAGAGAATATCGTAAGTCTCTTCCTCGCTCTTGCGATCCTTTATGCCGGGTACGAGATTATTCGCACATCGATCGGATCGGCGGTCGGATCGGTTATCCTGACAGATCTTCCGTTTGCACTCTCAGTCGCACTGGTATCCCTGGTGTCATCCTGGCTTTTAAGCAATTATAAGCTTAAGATCGGGAGAGAGGAAAATTCACCCAGTTTAATCGCTGATGGCAAGCATTCAAGAACAGATGCCTACTCTTCCGCAGTCGTATTCGCTGGAATACTTGGAAACTATCTTGGTTTCTATTTCCTTGACTCGGCTGCCGGTATTCTGATCGCTCTCTTCATTTTCAAAGCAGGATCCGGGATACTAAAAGATTCGATAAAGGTTCTCCTGGACGCATCCATCGATTATGAGAGTCTCAACCGGATCAGGGAGATCGCGTCCGAAACTCGTGGTGTCGAGAAGATATATTCCTTAAGAGCGAGGAGTTCGGGGAAGTTCATATTTATCGAGATGGATGTGGGTACGAACCTCACAGATCTTAAACGGGCGCACCAACTGAGCGATAAGATCGAAGATAGGATCAAATCCGAGATAAAAAATGTTGATCGGGTCCTGATACATATAGAGCCAGAGGAGAGGGAATTTACAAGGTATGCGGTCCCGTGCATCGAGAACAACGGTCTTCTGTCCAAAATCTCCAGGCACTTCGGGGAGGCGGAATATTTCTGCATATTTGATATCCGAAGAGAGGATAACGATCTTGCCGATATGCGGTTCCTGAAAAATCCGTTTGCCACCTTGGAGAAGCGGAAAGGGCTTAAAGCCGCCGAACTGCTGGTCGAGAACAGGATAGATAAACTGATCACAAAGGATAGCATCGCGCAGAAGAGCGCGTTTTATGTCCTGGACGATGCTTACGTGGAGTCTGGGGAGACCGATGCCGGCACCATCGGGGAAGCCATCGAGAAGATGGGAGGGGGGTCGGGAGGATGCATGTCAGGTAATTGCCGCCACCACTAAGCTCTCTTTTGATAACTGCGAACCGATTTGCACCTAAACACCTGCACCATCCACAATTCGCCTGAAGTATCTTCGTGGAATCTCCAGCGACACCACAGAGCCATGACAACCCAACCATTCCTCTGCGAACATCCGGAATTCCGGTTCACCACAATATTGATAACCACCTCCCGCCAATACCAGCAGTACCTCGTGATAGGGCCGATAGATCAGGGGTAGATTGCTTCCTTGGCATGGAAGAGGCCTCGGGTTCGATTCCCGATCGGTCCATCACGCATTCACCCCAGCGGGGGTTGCCCAGCCAGGTCAAAGGCGATAGGTTCAGGGCCTATTCTCGTAGGAGTTCGTGGGTTCGAATCCCACCCCCCGCATCTCAGATTGACTCTGCTGATTTTGATCGCTGCTAACCCTTGACTGCGTAAACCGGAAGTTTGATTGGAATGTGAAAGAGCGTATAGTCTCGGTTAGAGCCTATTGGAACGTATTTCAAAAAAAGAAAAGTCGGAAGGGAGGATCTCTCCCTTCACAGGGTCTCACTCACTCTCGCTGTCTGAGCACAAGATATGCGACTGCGAGCAGTCCGGCAATTGCGAAGACTGCCTCAAAACCTGGAGTCTTCGGGGTTGCGGTCTCTTCAGCATCTGCTGTGGTATCTTCAGCTGTTGCTGTCACTACAGGTGATGCTGCCTCTTCAGGCGTTGGCGTGACTACAGCGGTCGGAGTTACGTTCACATCCGCAGTCTCGTTAGCATCGGTTGGAGTCTCGACCTCTTCCTCAGCTTCGCCTGCTGCGCCCTCGCCGATGGTGTACTCGACCATCGGATAGAACCTGAGTGCAGTATCATCCGCGGTCTTGAAGTACATGTTGCCCATGATGTGCTCAGTGGTGTCTTTGCCTAGATCGATAGCATCCTCATTCCTAAGTGTGATCATGGTCGGACCTGCGGTAGCTTCCATTGCACCGAACTTATCGTCACTATCGATCTCCAAAACCACATTATCGACTAGGAAGACATACCTAACCTGCACGATATTGCTGTCCGTTCCTCTGAACACAGCATCAACAAGGCATGAAAACACTGGAACGTCATCTTCACTGCCTATGTCTTCGGTGTAGGTGTACACTGATTCATTCGTAATATCGGCACCGGTTGTGACAACTTCACTATCCAATTCCTTGCCATCCTTCTCCAGCGAGAACCACACCTTGTCACCTTCGAGATCGATCTGTTGAGCAATAAGGGCAAATCCGTTTCCAAGATCCCATGCCTCACCGGTTGACAGGGTCTTCTTGTCATCGCCCTCGAACTCAACCAACAGTTTCACGAGTTCATCTGCTCTGCCGTTGACTGCTACGTACTCCTCTGCCAGCCAGCCTTCGATGTAGTATCCGATTGATAGATTCGTATCGTCACCCTCTACGACTAACCCTTTGTCAGCGTAAAGCTCGTACAATTGATGCTCCGGATATGTGGTGTAAACCAGTTGGTCATCAGCTATGTTTCGATCAGTACCGGATGTACCACCTATGAGTTCAAGAGTCTCTGTTGACAGATCGTCATCAAGATCGTACCAGAACGCAGCGAAATCCTGTGCAGTCCAGTTGATACCAGCATTTGCTTGTGTGGCGTTTGCCACATTGCCGCGGACCTCAACCGTATCCACCGTTGTCACCTCATCCGCACTCGCTGCGCCAACCATAGCTACAGCCAGTACAAGAATTGCGACAAACGGTAATATTATCTTCTTATTCATGTCTATTTACCTCCTGTATTGTTTGTTGTATTGCTTCCATATTCGTTGAACCGCGTAAAACCGCGGTTGTCTGTGGTGATTGTGACTTGCACAGCCATCACGCACCTTCCTGTTCAACAGAACCGAAAGGGCTTCATCACCCTCGTATCCCGTCATATTTGGATTACGTAGTCGTAATTGACATTTGCCACTTAAATGCTTTGTGGTCAAATCCGGTGGGTGGCGAGAGGCGCGATAACACAAGAACACATCAATGCCCTGATCGAGGGGGATGCGGTATGATCGTAGGGTAATTCGATTGTCATACGGGATAATTCTTCTGCAGGTAATCGTGCTTTAATACCGAGAATTTCTATACCAACCACGGTATCCTCTTTGGTATAGTCGATGATAATCCCCTGGGCGATCTCTTCGCTATCTTCTATATCGTCCCCACATAATCTGAAATATAGCGCATCGCTTTCCATATCTACTTTGACTCTCATTGTCTAAGCCTTCTCTGCCGATTGCTGTGAAAGAAAACAAACCAGATGGTATCTGTCCCCTTCCAGATTATACCGTGCGTCATCAAGGTCTTGCTCTGCCTGACGAAGCCACCTCCGTCCTTCACCCATCGCATCAGGATTCATACAGCATTTTTCCCTCCTTTACAGCGTTTCTAACGAAAACATTCTTACTTTTCATCGCTTCAAATTCCTCTGGAGTATATACGAGAATATCCAGAGCGACATTCGGGATTAAGGTTGAATAAATCTCATCCAACCGATCGAGAAACTTTTTTTTCGTCCCTTTCACGATGATCACATCTATATCGCTCGTTGCGCTTATATCACCTCTTGCCAATGAGCCGAATAACATGATCAACTTGATCTCTTTATCTTTTTTTAGTGCGTTAATTATTCTACTAAGTTCCTGCACGAGTTCCTTTTTCCTCGCTTCTTTTTCCGATCGATTATTTCTTTCCAAACAACATCACCTTCCCCATTGACGGGATTCTTCATACTTTCGATCTTCTCGCCATCGCACCCTTTTTACACACAGACCGGACTCTCCCGCAGCCAGTCGATGTCTGACTGGTACAGCTTCCGAAGATCACGAAGTCCCAGCCGCAGCATCGCAACCCTGCTGACGCCGAGCCCCCATGCAAGCACAGGACACTCGATGCCGAGCGGTGCGGTCACCTCCTCCCGGAATATGCCTGCTCCGCCAAGTTCGACCCATCCGAGACCCTCGACATAGACCTCTGGCTCAACAGACGGCTCTGTGTACGGGAAGTACCCGGGTCTGAACCGCACATCCTTAAAGCCGATGTGGTGGTAGAACTCGACAAGATACCCGAGAAGGTTGGCAAACGAGACTCCCGGGTCCATCACCACGCCTTCGAGTTGCTCAAACTCTGGCGTATGCGTCGGATCGATCGCCTCGCGGCGGTAGACCCGGTCGATGCAGAACGCCTTCTTCGGCGGATCGGGGTTGTCTGCAAGATGTTTGATCGTGATCGCGGTCGTGTGGGTGCGCAAGACCTCTTTTCGGGCTAACTCCTTGCTCCATCTCCCACCCCATCCGGTTGAGCCGGTATCGCCGCCTGACTCGTGGACGTCTCTTACTTTCCCGTAATATAGAGGGATGTCCGCCTCACTATCGAGATAGAACGTGTCCTGCATCTCCCGTGCAGGATGGTCCTGCGGCTGGAAGAGCGCATCGAAGTTCCAGAAGGAACTCTGCACGATATCGCCTTTGATCTCGGTAAATCCCATATCAAGCAGTATCCTGCGCATCCGGTCGATCAGACGCTGGTACGGGTGAATCTTAGCGCAGGCACGCCGCGGCACCGGTGCATGGATGTCATAAGCACGGATGTTCTCCCATCTGCGGCTGCGTATGACTTCAGACGTCAGTTGCACGATCTCATCGATATCTGACCGGTCTGCGATATCACCTGCAAGTTTTATGCCTTCTTCTGTTATCGCAATCGTTCTCTCTTTTCTCTCTGCCACATCCACCAGTTTCCGCTTGATGAGGTCTTTTAATGCCTTCTTCTGTGCATCTTCTGTCAGAACCTTTTCTTCGAGCAGTATCGTCAGCGCTTCCTCATCTGCGCCCTTCTCTGGCGCCGCACCTCCCGCAGGCACTACTACACCGTCCACGATCGCTGCCCACTTCTTCCGCCGCAGCCAGCCCATGGATATCCCGACCATCGCAGGCGGGAACTTATCCTTCAGGTCCGGAATCGTGACCTTTTCGCTGCACGACTGTATGTATGCGAGTATCTGGCGTTCGGGCAGTCCGCTTCCAGCGTATTCACGACCCTCTTCTGTGAGCGTGTGAATCTCTGTTACCGATTCGTGGATCTCGGCAAGTCCTTTTTCTTCCAGAAGGAAAGCGGATTGCATCAAAGCATCCGGATTCAGGTCTGATCTCCCCGCAAGTTCCGCTGGCATCGATCTCTTCAGGTCGTGCAGGGCAGAGAGCACGCGTCGTTCATTTGGTGTAAGTTGCATGGCGCAATCTTCGTTACTGTTTGCAATATGTATTTCGGACGCCGCATCAGCCGCCACGCCGCCCCCGAAATCGCTTCGTCGCCCACTTCTCAATCTCGATTACGAAGAATCCGGGAAGCGCAAGGAGGATCATGAGCCCCCACCAGTCAAACGGCAGCGGCGCCGTTCCGAGAATGGCGTTTCCGACCGGATGGTAGACGATTGCAAGCTGCACCACAATAGTGATTGCGATACCTGCAAGTAGCCACCTGTTCGAGAACGGGCTAAACGTGAATGCCGAGTCTGTGACCGACCGTGCGGTCATGAGGTAGCAGAGATGCACCAGAATAACGGTTGTGAATGCAGCGGTCTGCGCTTGAGTGAGGAGATCCGGATACACCACCAGTTCTCCGTCGATCGCAGGCATCCCGTAGTGGTAGTATACCGCAAACCCGGCTATCGCCATCACGATGGAGACGAGCCCGACCTTCCGGAAGAATGGCGGATCGGTGATCCGTTCGTCCGGATTTCTCGGTGGTTTTTTGAGCAGATCCTTCTCCATCGGTTCCATGATGAGCGGCAGTGCCAGCGCTACCGCATCGAAGAGGTTGATCCAGAGTATCTGCACGGGTTCGAGCGGAAGCCGGTCATGGAAGAGTACCATGAACGGCGCAAGCAGTATAGCTCCTATAACCAGCAGTGCCTGTCCGCCATTTGTCGGAAGCGTGTACAGAATTACTTTTTTGATGTTATTGTAGACATGTCTCCCCTCTTCTACAGCAGCAACGATCGTTGCGAAGTTGTCGTCAGCAAGGATCATGTCTGATGCTTCCTTGCTCACCTCGGTTCCTGTGATCCCCATCGCAATCCCGATGTCAGCGGCTTTGAGCGCAGGCGCATCGTTGACACCATCACCGGTGACCGCAACAACCTCCCCGTGCTTCTGCAGCGCCTTTACGATCCTGAACTTGTGTTCGGGCAGAGCCCGCGCATACACAGACACATCCTCAACCACATCATAGAGTTCATCATCACTCATCCGCGACATGTCCTCTCCGGTGAGTGCACGCTCTGTATCGGTTCCGATTCCGAGTTTGCCCGCGATCGCTTTTGCAGTCGTTACATGATCCCCTGTGACCATCACAACCCGTATCCCGGCACTCTTGCACATCCGCACCCCGTCTAACGCCTCATCCCTTGGCGGATCGATCATGCCCTCGATCCCGAGAAATGTCATGTCCGTAAGATCATTCCGATCGATCGACGTCCTGTCCGGAGGCACCACTTTGTACGCCATGGCAAGCAGCCGGAGCGCTTCTTCTGCCATCTCTTCAGCCTTTTCAAGTATAGCCCCCCTATCTATCGGTTCGATGCTGCCGTCCACCATCCGGCTCCGGCACATCCCGATAACCCGCTCAGGCGAGCCCTTCACGTAGATGATGCGCTCTCCGTCCATCTGGTGGAGCGTAGCCATGTACTGCTGCTCCGAATCAAACGGCATCTCATCCAGCCGCTGCATCGATTCACCCTGTATCGATCCGCCATGCGTCGATCCGGCATCCTCTCCGATCGCTCCGATATCTCCGATTCCTGCTTTCATCGCGGATACGAGAAGTGCGCCTTCGGTCGGATCCCCGATGACGGCGTGCCCGTCCTCTCCGACTACCTTGGCGTTGTTGCAGAAATAACCCACTTTCAGCGTCCCGATCATCTCTTCACTCATCTGGGATGGTGTAAACTCGCCTTCCGGTTTGTATCCGACCCCACTCACCCGGTAATCCGTTCCCCCGCTGTATATCCGCGATACCGTCATCTGGTTCTTTGTAAGCGTGCCGGTCTTATCAGAGCAGATCACGGTGGTGCACCCGAGCGTCTCCGCGGCAGGCAGCCTTTTTACGATCGAATCTTTGCGCGCCATCGCGGTCACGCCGATCGCCAGAGCCATCGTCATAACCGCAGGCAGCCCCTCCGGAATCGCAGCGACCGCAAGCGAGACGGACGCTAAAAACGCATAGATCATGCCATACTCGAACCATATCGCCAGCGCAAAGTTGATAACGGTGATCGATAGGATCGCAATGATCAAGAATCTGGTAAACTCCTCCATCTTCCTCGTAAGTGGAGTTGTGATCTTTTCGGTCTCTTTTATCAGTTTTGCGATCCTACCGATCTCTGTATGCTCACCTGTTCCGACGACGATCCCAACGCCTACCCCTTTCGTCACAAACGTGCCGCTGAATACCATGCATCTCTGGTCAGCAATCGTCGCTTTTCCTGCAATCGGGTCAGTATGCTTAGTCACAGGCACGGATTCGCCTGTGATCGCTGCTTCATCCGCGCTCATGTTCTTTGTGTGGAAGAGCCGCAGATCCGCGGGAACCTTGTCGCCGCCCTCAAGGACCACCACATCTCCGGGAACCAGTTCCTTTGCTGGCAGGACTGCCTCTCCGCCACCCCGTACCACGGTGCATTCGGGCGTCATCATCTTCTCAAGCGCCTCGACCGATGCCTCGGCTTTTCCCTCCTGGATATACCCGATGATCGTGTTTGCGATGACCACAGCAACGATGACCACCGTATCCATCCACATATCAGCGCCCGCCCACAGACTGAGAGCGCTGGTTATTGCAGCAGAAGCGAGCAGGATGTAGATTAAAGGGCTCTTGAACTGCATCAAAAACCGGACAAGTGCGCTTCGTTTCTTAAATGTCAGTTCGTTGTATCCGTAGTGCTCGAGTCTTGCTTTCGACTCCTCTGAGGTGAGCCCGGACTCCCCGGACCCAAGGGTTTCAAAAACCTGTTCCGCGGTCAGCCTGTACCACGTGGTTTCGTTCGGTGATTCGGATTTGTTTATCGTAACACATCCGGAAGTGTGTAAAGCGAGACGCCGTTCTTTTTTGCATACGTGTATGCCTTCTCTGTGAAGCCCGATTTTGAGAAAACAGCAAAATATTCGCTCCTGTCCGCATTGTTCCACTTGACGAACCTGGATTTTTCAGCCAGCGTTTCGAGGACGTCGGCATCAGTCTTTCTGTTCTTCCATTTGCACTCTGCAAAAAGAATCTCTTTTGTTGCATCGTTTAAGGCAACGAGGTCTATTTCGTACGTGTTCTCTCCTTTCGGCTTGCCCGGGATCTTCCCCCACATTCTACCGATCCTGGTAAAACCGAAAGGCAGTCTGCCCAGTGAGTTCAGTCTCACAAGGGATTCGTAGACTATGTTTTCGAAGCTTTTTCCAACATACGAGCCAAAATCCCTTTTTATGACACTTATCACTTTATCCGGGTTTCCGGATTCTATCTCTGTTTTGTTTGGGTGTATGTACTTGAAATAAAACCTGAAAAAATTGTCTTTCACAAAATACCGTGTCTTTTTGCTCTGTTCTTTCTCTGTTACAG